>NZ_KB290503.1:0-35663 GCF_000282835.1 Pandoraea sp. B-6
CTGGGGCCGGCCATCGTGGCGGCGCAGCAGCCCACCTACATGCCGCCGGGACATGATCCCAACGACGCCTTGCGCAAGGAGGCCGAAGCGGCGGCGGCTTCGGCGGGGTTCTTCCGCTCGGGAAAGCCGGGCCAAGCCGCTGGCGCTGTCGCGCAGGCGGCGCCCGGAGCACCCGGCATGGCCAACGCCTTGGCAGGGTTCGATCCGCTGGCGGCCGGTCCGGCCTCGACGGCGGCCCAGCCCAGTGATCCCACCACCGTGCAGAACCGGCAAGACCAGAAAGAGGCGTTCCTGAAAGGCGGCTCCAAGGAGACTCGCAATTCCGGCAATCTCCAAATGCCAGCCTCGCCGTACCAGGTGATGGCCGGGACGGTGATCGCAGCGGCGCTGGTCACAGGCATCAAGTCCGACCTGCCGGGCGATGTGATCGCCACGGTGACGGAGCCGGTCTATGACACGGCTACGGGCAGGTTCCTGCTGATTCCGCAGGGCTCGCGCATTTTGGGCAAATACAACAGCCAGGTGAGCTTCGGGCAGAGCCGGGTGCAGATGGTGTGGAACCGGATCATCTTGCCAGACACATCCTCGCTGACGCTCGACAACCTTGTCGGCACCGATCCTGCGGGCTACGCAGGGTTGGAGGATGAAGTGGATCAGCATTGGGGCCGCATCTTTGCCGGGGCGGCGCTGACCACGCTGCTGGGTATCGGCGCCGAGTTGGCCGCGCCGGAGAATCGGCAGAACGGCAACCGCATCGTCATTGCCGGGCGCGATGGTCTGCAGGACAGTGTGAACCAAGTGGGGCAGGAGATGACCCGGCGCAACATGAACATCCAGCCGACGCTGACAGCGCGGCCGGGGTTGCCGGTGCGGATCATCGTGGCAAGGGATTTACAGGTTCGAGCTTACCAGCCGCTCTTTCTTCAGCGTGGAGGTGCCCGATGAACATGGCCAGAAAACTCCGGCTTGGGCCGCTGCCATCGACCAGCAGCACCAAGCTGACATTCGCTTGTCCAGCCAGCCTGAAAATGGATCTAGACCGGTACGCCGCTCTTCATGCGCAGACCTATGGCGAAGCGGTCGATGCGGCCACGCTGATCCCGCACATGCTCGAAGCCTTCATGGCGGGGGATCGGGGATTCAAGCGGGGTGGCAAGGCCAAGGCCGTCGCCACCCCGAAGTCAGGATGACGATGCTCCGACATAGATTTAATGAAGAACGCGCGGCTCCAGGCCGTGCGTTCTTCGTTTGGGAAGCCGGTAATATGGGAGTTCAGGTCGGTTGCCGACGCTGCACTCCGTGTCCGATGTAGCGCGATCCGGCTTTCTCTCCCAACGCTCTCATGTGGCACCTAGCCCACACCGCCGAGGTGCCATCGGGTGGCACGATACAGAGCTAACTTGCTGTCTCGTATAAGGTTTCAGGCCAAATGGGATGCCTTGAAAATACTTGACACCGAACATTTTTTATGGCAGCGCGAGGTCAACGTACGGCGGTGTCGGCCAAGGGCTCACGCAGATCGGCCGCGTCAGCGCTTCATCCGCGCCTCCACGGCTCGTATGACATCCTCCAGCGTGGTCTCCATCACGCGCACGAGATCGTCGAGTTGCGCGCTGGGGGCCGCGGCGCGAGGCGTGATACGCAGCGTATGAAATGGCATCGACGGCTCGAAACGTCGCAGCACGAGATCGGAGTCGAGGAAGTCGTACGCCGACACCGGGTGCAGCAACCCGATGCCGACGTTCTCTTTCACCATCGTGCCGATGTTGACCGAGTAGCGGGCCGTGGCAACGACCTGCTGATGCAGATTGCCCTCGGCAAAGAGTTGATCCATGCCCCAGCGCACCATGTCGGTCGGCTCGTAAGACAGGATCGGCTGCCCCTTCAGATCGGCCAGACGGATCACCTTCTTGCGCGCGAGGACGTGCCCCGCGGGTAGGGCGCAGATCGCGTCGAGGTTGGCGAACGAGACGGCATCGGTCGCGGCCACGTCGATCGTGTTGGTCACGAGGCCGAGCGCGAGCTGATGCGTGACGACCTGGTCGCGAATCAGATCGGAGGCCCCCGTGGTCAGCGCGAGCTGCACGCTCGGATGCAACGCCCGGTAGCCGGCCATCACGCGTGCAAAGAAGCCCAGGCCGAACGACACGACCGACCCCACGCGAATGACGGCCGTGTCGGGGTTACGCAGATTCAGCGCGAATTCGCGGATGTTGTCGAGGCCGGCATAGCGGCGCTCGACTTCCTCGAAGAGCGCGAACGCCTCGGCCGTCGGTTCGAGCCGTCCGCGCGCGCGATCGAACAGCGTGAGACGCGTCGAGCGTTCGAGATCGGCCACGAGACGGCTGACCGCGGACTGCGACGTGCCGAGCACCTGGGCCGCTTTGGTGGTCGTGCGCGTGAGCATCAGCGCCCGAAAGGCGTCGATGTGCCGGAAATCCATCGATTCTCCACGGAAGGGTTAGCTGTCGGGGCCCCTGCGCATGGGGCCTACAGCGCGAAAGCGTGGATTCTACCGCCCTTCATCACCATCGGAATCCGCTCCCCCTGGCCGAGCAGACAATCGATCGACGCCAGCGGATTGCCGTCGACGATCAGCACGTCGGCATGCGCGCCGGGCACGATCTCACCCAACTGGCCCGACTGGCCGAGCACCTCGGCGCCGATGACCGTCGCGCTGCGCAGAATCTCCGCCGGCGAGAGCACTTCGGCGCGTAGACGGAATTCGTCGCTTTGCAGGCGCTGCGACTCACCCAATAAATCCGAGCCGTACCCCATCTTTACACCGGCCTCGCGGAAGATCTCCAGCGAACGCAGGCCCGCCGCATGAACGTTGGCGATCTTCGCGACACTATCGTCAGGCAGCCCGAGCGACTTGCCTTCGTTCGCGAGGGCGTCGTACGTCACCAACGTGGGTACGACGTAAGCGCCTTGCTCGGCCATGTAGCGGGCCGTGGGGGCGTCGACGAGGTTGCCGTGTTCGATGGTGCGCACGCCGCAGCGCACGGCGCGTTCGATGGCCGATGCCGTGTAGGCGTGGGCGAGCACATAGGTGCCGCGCCCGCGGGCCTCCGCGACGATGGCGCGGATTTCGTCTTCGGCGTAACCCCAGGCCCCAACGGGATCGGTGGGCGAGGCCACGCCGCCCGAGGCCATGATCTTGATCTGGTCGGCGCCCATTTGCAGCTCTTCGCGCACCGCACGTCGAACCTCGTCGACGCCATCGGCCACGCGCGACAGGGCGCCGACGCGCACGCAGCACGGGCAGGGCCCGTCGGTGCCGAGGTAATCAGTGCGCGCGCGACCGTCGCCGTGTCCGCCGGTCTGGCTGATCGCGCGGCCCGACACGAACAGGCGCGGCCCTTCGGCCAGTCCGCTTTCGACTGCTTGCTTGATGGCGTGTCCCGCACCACCCGCGTCCCGCACGGTGGTGAAGCCGCGCCGCAGCATGCCCTGCAGAATCGGCACCGACCGGAGCGTGACGAGCACGTTCGGCAGATGGGCTTGCGAGGCCAGGTTGAGCTGCGTGGCATGCACGTGCACATGCAGATCGATCAGTCCCGGCATCACGGTGCGCCCGTGGGCATCGATCTCGCGCGCCGACGCCGCCCGAATCGGCTTGTCCGACACTTCCTTGATGCGTCCGCCTTCGATCAGTACGGCGTGGTCTTCGCGCAGCTCGCCCTTGACCGGGTCGAGCAGCGCACAATTCGACAACAGAATCGACTCCATGACCTCTCCTCCAGGATGGTGTGTCTGGGGTTGCCCGAGTCAGCGGGCAACCGTGACTCGCGGGCCTGCAATCTTCAATCGATCGTGGCGTGTGCGAGCGTGCGGGGCGTGCGCGTGAGCATCACGGGGGTGTCGCCGGTGACGACCGAGTCGTCCAGACGGAAGCCCCCCAGGCCGTAGACATAGATGCCGGGCTCGGCCGAATACACCTCGTTCGCGAGCAGCGGACGATGGTTGAACGCCATGTCGTCCGGGTACTCGTGGCCGATGATGCCCATGCCGTGGCCCGTGCGATGTCGGATGAACTCACCGCACCCCGCTTTCTCGATGACGGCCTGCGCCGCGGCGTCGATCCCCGAGACGGGCTTGCCGGTCACGGCCGCGTTCACTGCGGCTTCATTGGCGGCGCGCGCGACCTCGTAGTAGCGCGCCTGCTCGCTCGACGGCTTGCCGCAGAACCACGTGCGTTCGTTTTCGATCACGAGACCGTTCAAGCGCGGGATCACGATGTTGACCATGCCGTCGCCCGCATTGATGCGCGCTCCGCACGATGCCCCATCGCCATGCGGCGAGGCCGAGGCGGGGCCGGACAGTGTCCAGCAGCGCATCACTTCGAGGTTCTCGCCGGGGAAGCGCTTGGCCCCTTCCGTGACCATCAGCGCGGCCATCGCGTAGTCGAGTTCCTGCACTAGACGGCCGGGACGAATGTTCTCGCGATACCGGTCCTGCACCCAGTCGGCCAACTCGGCGGCGGCGCGCATGATGGAGATTTCCTCGTCGTGCTTGACCCAGCGCAGGGCGCGCATCTCGGCAAGCATGGGCACGAGCTTCGCATCGGGCAGCAGGCCACCGGCGCGCGCGAGCGGGCCACCGGCCGCATCGACGCCAATGCGCGAGCCTGCCAGACCGGCGGCGCGCAGCGTGTCGGCGATCAGCATGGGCACATCGGCGAGCAGCGGCTGGCGCTGGGTCACGCGCGGATGCTCGGCGTAAAGCGTGACGCGATCGAGATCGAGCCACAGATGGCCCCGCTCGCGAGCCATCATCAGGTGATGCGTCGACAGCTCGTTCATCACCGCGAACGGCTCCCCCTTGCGCGGCACGCACACGGCGATGGGGCGCTCCCACGTCTGCACATCGACGTGGAAGTTCGTGGCCCACTGAAAGAAATCGGCGGCGGTGAACACGAGCGCGTCGACGCGCGCGCGGTCCATCAGGTCTTGCATCAGACGATGGCGGTACTGACGTGTCGCATCGGAGAGAGTCGGCATCACGAAGTCCTTATCGGCAAATTGGGGCAAATGTCAGGGGCAGACGGCGTTGGGCATGACCGACGGATGGGGCCGGTCGGCACGCAAGGTCGCGCGGATCAGGGCGGGCAGATCGGTCAGGTCATCATCGTCTTCGCATAGCGCCGATGGATGATCCAGTGCGACGCAATGGCGAGCACGAACGTCACCACCATCGAGACGATGGACAGCACCGCGCCGAACGGCCAGTTGTTCGCTTTCGCGATCTGGTCGTAGATCGTGGGCGTCATCATGGTGATGCCGGTGCCGCCGAGCAGTACGGGGGTGGCATAGGCGTTCATGCAGAGAATGAACACGAGCATGGTGCCGGCGGCGATGCCCGGTGCGGCCATCGGCAGTATCACGCGCGTGAGTGTTTGCCAGAAGGTGGCGCCCAGATTGCGCGCGGCTTCCTCGACGGAGAAGTCCATGCCTTCGAGCACGCTTTGCAATGTGAGGATCATGTAAGGCAGCACCACGGCGGTGGTGCCCACCACGACCGCGAACGGCGTGTACAGCAAGCGAATCGGCTGCGGCACGATGCCCAGCGACACGAGCATGGCGTTGACGAAGCCGGCCGTGCCGAGCATGACCATCCAGCCGGCCGCGCGCACGACGTTGCCCACCAGCAGCGGGAAGACCAGCAGCATCACCAGCAGGCTCTTGAAGCGGGTTTGTGTGCGCGCGAGCACGTAGGCGACCGGGAAGCCAAACACGAGCGCGAGCGCCGTGCACAGCGAGGCAACCTTGATCGTCGTCCAGAGCACCGAGAGGTAGTACGGATCGGTGAAGAACTTGACGTAGTTCGTGCCGGTCAGTGCCGCCTGCATCATGTCGACCGGATCGAACCGGTTGAAGCTGTAGCGCACCAGTTGCAACCCGGGCAGCACGATGACGAGCAACACCACGAGCGTGGCGGGCGTGGCAAGCGAGCCGCCCGTGAGCGCGCCGCGCACCGCGCGCGCGGTGGCGGCCCGGGCGGCTCGGGCGGCATCGGCAGCCGGTGGGGACGGCGTCATCGCAGGCTCCGGGGTGTCGGCGACGCTCACAGACCCACCTTGAATTCCTTGTTCCAGAAGTCGAGCAGCGCGGGCTTGTCGGCGGTGAAGCGGGCGTAATCGAGCTTGACCATGCGATCGAGTTCGGCGCGGGTGAAGCCCACGCTTTCCTGCAGCGACGGCGGCAGATTCGCGTTCGTCACAGTCGGCGCATAGCCCATCGTCTCCGCAAAGCCGATCTGGGCGCGCGGATCGAGCATCGCGTTCAGGTAGTTGAAGCCGCACAGCTTGGACTGCGAATTCTTCGGCACGGCGGCTTCGAACGTTACCGGCACGGCACCTTCCTTGGGCACCACGTAATCGATCGGCACGCCCGCCTTCTTCCATTGCAGCGCGCGCGCTTTCCACATACAGGTGAACCAGATGTCGCCGCTCTTGAGCGCCGACGCCACGGCTTCGTTCGACGGATAGACCTTGGGCTGCTGCGACTTGCGCAATTCGCGCAGGAATTGCACACCACCGGCCATATCGCCGTCTTTATGGCCGGCCGCGAGCGAGCTGCTCACCACGTTGAAGTTGTAGAGGATGTCCGAGAAACCCACACGGCCCTTGAGCTTGGGATCGAGTGCGGCGGTGAATGAGTCGGGCTTCGTGCCGAGCTTCTCCGGGTTGTAGACGATCACCATCGCGCTGAAGATGTGCGGGATCGAGTACGGACGGCGCAGCGCCTCCAGCGCATTCGCCAGATTCGGGACGAGCTTGGCGTCGACCGCTTCGAGAATGCCCGAGCGGTTGATGTCATACATATCGAGATCGGCCAGGCATGCAACGTCGAGCGAGCCGCGTCGCGACGCCTTCTCGGCGCGCAGCTTCGTCATGCGCTCGACCTGACCGGCCGAGTCGTACGTGACCTTGCCGCCGGCGGCTTCGATGATCGGCTTGCCGATGTTCTGTTCGAGAAGATTCAGATAGTCGCCGCCCCAGGTGCCGACGACCACGTTCGGGCAGGCGGCGGCAGCGTGTGCCGAGAGGGCATCGAGGCCGAGCGCGGGGGCGATCACCAGACCGGAGGCGGTCTTCAGAAACGAGCGGCGGTTCAGGGCGTGCGTCATGTCGTCATCCTTCAAAACGTTGGCCACGAGGTTGGCCAATACATGGGCCGAAGCGGGTGGAAGTGAGGCAGTGTCGTCAGGCGTTGAAAAACAGGCAATCGGTGCTCGCGAAGCACGCGTTGAGGGCGCGGCCCGGGGCATAGCGGCCGACGTCGTCGCGTGCGGTGTTCTGCACGTGCGCGACGAGCATCTCGCCCTGCGGACTCTTCAGACGGAGTTCGAGCGTGGAACCGAGATAGATCGTCTGGTCGACCGTGACCGGCATGGCCGTTTCGTTGTGCACAGGCGTGTCGCTCAGGCGCAGGCGCTCGGGGCGAATGCCGAGCGTCGTGGCGTCGGGGGCAGCGCTCGGCAACGCCAGGCGCTCGCCTTTGGCCGTCACGAAATGGCCGTCGGTCATCCGCCCGGCGAGGAAATTCATCTTGCCGAGGAAGTTCGCGACAAATGGATTGGCCGGGCGTTCGTAAAGCGCATCGGCGGTGCCGATCTGCTGCACGCAGCCGTCGTGCATCACGGCCAGGCGGTCGGCAATCGCCAGCGCCTCTTCCTGATCGTGGGTGACGAAGATCGTCGTCAGGCCGAGCCGTCGCTGCAGGGCGCGGATCTCTTCGCGCACTTCGGTGCGCAGCTTGGCGTCGAGGTTGGACAGCGGCTCGTCGAGCAGAAACACGTCGGGACGAATCGCCAGTGCGCGGGCAATCGCCACACGCTGCTGCTGACCGCCGGAGAGCTGGCGCGGATAGCGATCCGCCAGCGACGTGAGACGCACCATATCGAGCGCTTCGCGAATCCGCGTAACGCGCTCGGCACTCGACACGTGCCGCATCTCGAGGCCGAACGCTACGTTCTCTGCCACGGTCATGTGCGGGAAGAGCGCGTAACGCTGGAACACCATGCCGGTGTTGCGGCGATGCGCGGGCAGGCGCGAGACCTCCTTGCCGCCGATCCAGATTTCGCCGGCCGTCGGCTCGACGAAGCCCGCGACCATGCGCAGCGTCGTGGTCTTGCCGCAACCGCTCGGGCCAAGGAAGGCGACGAGTTCGCCGTCGGCAATCTCCAGCGAGAAGTCCGCCACGGCGGCGGCGTTGCCGTATTGCTTGCGCAGACCGCGCAATGAAACGTTGGCCATGTCAGATCACCTGGCTGAGTTTGACGAAGCGATCGGTGATCAGCATGACGATGCCGAGCAGGACGATCTGCGCCGCGGAGACGGCGGCAATCGTCGGATCGAGGTTGAATTCGAGGTACTGCATGATCGCGATGGGCAGGGTGGTTTTGCCCGGTCCGACCAGCGGCAACGTGAGTTCGAGGTTCTCGAACGACACGATGAAGCTGAACAGTCCGGCCGCCACGACGGCGGGGCGCAACATCGGCAATGTGACGCGCCACAGTGTGCGCCACGGGCCCGCGCCGAGATTTCGGGCGGCTTCCTCGATGGTGCCGTCGATCTGTGCAAGGCTTGCGCCCACGAGACGCATCGTCCACGGAATGGTCAGGCAAACATGCGCGATCACGAGACCGCCGAAGGTGCCGACGATGTCCATATCGAGCGCGTTTTCGGCGCGCAGATAGAAAAGGTAAGTCGCGATGCCCGCGACGATGCCCGGGACCACGAGCGGCAACAGCAACACATTGCCGAGCGTGCGGCGGCCGGGAAAACGATAACGCGCGAGGGCGAGAGAGGCGGCGACACCGAGGATTACGCCGCCGATGGCCGCGCAGGCGGCGAGCTGGAGCGAGAGCAGGAAGCCGTCGGCGAACGCGGCATTGCGCCAGGCGTTCAAATACCATGAGAGCGTGTAGCCGCTCGGCGGGAACGTGATGATCGCGTCTTTGAAGAAGCTCAGCCAGACGACGAAGATCAGCGGGCTGAGCATGAACAGATAGATCAGCGTGACCCCGGCGCGCACCGCCCATTTAGCGACGGGCACGCGTCGCGCGCCGCCGGTCGGCCGCCGCAGCCCGTCACCCGCCACCCCACTTGGCTCCATCGAAGTCTGCGTCATTGGCGTCCTTCCCGGTATCGTGGATTCGATGCAAATTTGCATTAAACGAAACGTTGATATGCAAATTAGCATATCAAAATCGTCGTGCAAACCGGAAAGCTGTCAGGGTTTCAACGGAGACGGGAGACGGCTGGGGCGATAAGGCGATGCGGGTTTCGCAGCGTGCGACGCACGCGGGCACAGAACGCTTCGCCGGACGATCAGCGAGGCGTTCCGCAGGGATGGCGATGCGCTCAGACTTGCCAGAGCGCGCGTACGGCGTCGATGGCGTGTTGCAATGCGTGGGCGGCCGTGCAGTCGACGATGTGGCGCTCGGGCATCGAGCGCAGCCAGGTGAGCTGACGCTTGCACAACTGGCGCGTCGCGAAGATGCCCTTGTCTCGCATCGTGTCGTAATCGATCTCGCCGTCGAGGTATTCCCATACCTGCCGGTAGCCGACACAGCGCATGGACGGCAGGCTCGGGTCGAGATCGCCGCGTGCGCGCAGGTGTTCGACTTCTTCGATGAAGCCGGCCGCGAGCATCAGACGAAACCGTTCGGCAATACGTGCGTGCAGTACCGCGCGGTCGCTCGGCTCCAGCGCCACCGGCACGAACGTATGGGGCGTTGGCGCGGCAGGTGCCCGGGCTTCTTCGGCAAGCCATTGCGACATCGGTTTGCCCGACAGCACGAAGATTTCCAGCGCGCGTTGAATGCGCTGTGCGTCATTCGGCGCGAGGCGGGCGGCCGTCGACGGATCGACGCTCGCCAGCCGTGCATGCATGGCGGGCCAGCCCTCGCGCGCGGCATCATCGTCGAGTTGGGCGCGTACGTCGGCGTTGGCCGACGGCAGCGGTGAGAGGCCTTGCGTGAGCGCCTTGTAGTACAGCATCGTGCCGCCGACGAGCAGCGGGCGGCGTCCGCGCGCTGCAATCTCATCGACAAGACGCAGCGTGTCTTCCCGGAATTGCGCGGCGGAATAGGCGTCGCGCGGATCGATGATGTCGATCAGGTGATGGGGAACGGCGGCCAGCTCGGCCGCGCTCGGCTTGGCCGTGCCGATGTCCATCTCACGATAGACGAGGGCGGAGTCGACGCTGATGATCTCGAGTGGGGTGTCCTGCGCCAGCGCAAGGGCGGCGGCGGTCTTGCCGGATGCCGTCGGGCCCAGCAGGCAGACGATCGGGGGCGATGACGTCATGAGCGGCTCAACGTCCCCGCATGAACAACTTGTCGAGATCGCCGAGCGTGAGCTGGTACCAGGTGGGACGCCCGTGATTGCACTGATCGGCGCGCTCGGTCGCTTCCATCTGGCGCAGCAGCGCGTTCATCTCTTCATGCGTGAGCCGTCGATTTGCACGTACCGCCGTGTGGCAGGCGAGCGTGCCGAGCAGTTCATGCTGACGTTCCGTGAGCACGCGCGAACCGCCGTACTGACGTAGGTCCGCGAGCACAGCGCGCGCCAGGGCTTGCGCGTCGGCGCCGTCGAGCAGGGCGGGAATGGCGCGCACGGCGAGCGTGGTCGGCGACATCGCCGCGAGGTCGAAGCCCAGTGCGGTGAGCGTTTCCTGATGTTCTTCCGTCGTACCGATTTCCACCGGGTCGGCGAAGAACGTCACAGGAATCAGCAGCGGCTGCACTGGCACGCTGCGTTCCACGAGTGCCTGCTTGAAGCGTTCGTAGAGAATGCGCTCGTGGGCCGCGTGCATGTCGACCAGCACGAGGCCATAGGCGTTCTGCGCGAGGATGTAGATGCCGTGCAATTGGCCGAGGGCGAAGCCGAGCGGTTGTTCCAGCGCCATGGCGTCGGCGTTGCCGCCGGTGCCTGCCGGCAGGGTGTCGCTGCCGGTGAGTGTCGTGTCGCCTTGCGTTGTCCCGGCATGGCCATACGGCGGCGGGGGTGCATCCGTGACGCCTGGCTGACCATACGGGCGCGGGGCGGGGGGCGCGGCGCGTCCGAACAAGTTGTCATAGACGGACAGCGGTTGCGCCATCGGCAGCGTGCCTTGCTGCATGCGGGGATTCCAACTGCTGCCGACGCCGCCGATCCCTCCGGCCGGGCGCGCAGCCATCATGCCGCTGCTGCCGCCGCCCAAAGCGGCACCCGGCCCGGCGGCAAGTCCACCGCCGTCGGTCAGGTGGGCGGCGTGCGTCGCGCCGCCGCTGCCCGCCGCTCGGGCCAGCGCGCGTTGCACGACGTGGAATACGAACTGGTGGACGCTGCGGGCATCGCGAAACCGCACTTCGATCTTCGAGGGGTGGACATTGACGTCGACCCATTGCGGCGGCAGTTCGAAATACAGCACGTAGGCCGGATAGCGGTCGCCGTGGAGCACGTCTTCATAGGCCGCGCGTACCGCGTGGGTGAGCAGCTTGTCGCGCACGAAACGGCCGTTCACGAAGAAATACTGCTGGTCGGCGCGCCCGCGACTGGCGGGCGGCAACCCGACGAAGCCCGACAGGCGCAACTCGGCGGCCCCCTCGTCCAGCGCCAGATGCGCGCCGGCAAAGTCGTTGCCGAGCACGCGCGTGACGCGCGTCGCGGCGTCAGTCGCGTTCCAGTGCTCCACCGCCCGGTTGTTGTGCAGGATCGAGAAGCCGACGTCGGGACGCGCGAGCGCGCTGCGGCGAATAACGTCCATGCAATGACCGAACTCGGTCTGCTCGGTCTTCAGAAATTTGCGCCGCGCGGGGGTGTTGAAGTACAGGTCGCGAACGTCGACCGTCGTGCCCACCGGGCCTGCGGCGGGGGTCAGCGCACCGGTGTTGCCGTCGATGGCGCTCGCGTGCGGCGCATCGGCCTGGCGGCTCGACAGCGTGAGTTGGGCCACCGACGCGATGGAAGCGAGCGCTTCCCCACGGAACCCCAACGTAAGCACCGATTCGAGTTCGTCGAGCGAGCGAATCTTGCTCGTCGCGTGGCGCGTGAGCGCCAGCGGTAATTGTTCGGCGGACATGCCGCCGCCGTCGTCGGTGATGGCGATGCGGCGAACGCCGCCTTCTTCGAGCTTGATCTGGAGTGCGCGGGCGCCGGCATCCAGGGCGTTCTCGAGCAATTCCTTGACGACGGACGCGGGGCGTTCCACCACCTCGCCCGCGGCGATCTGGCTGATCAGCTGGTCGGGAAGGACCTGGATGGCGCGCAACGGCGCGAGGCCCGTCGGCAGGGGGCCGGGGCGGCGCTCAGGGGCCTGGGTGCCGGTCGGGGCGGGCACGCCGGCCGGGTCGTGTGCAGGGGGGGAGGAGGTCGGGGTCGCAGACATGGGAACCATTATAAAGGTTGCCCTCAAAGACATAGGTCGAGCCAGGTTTCAGCGGGCAATACCCGCAACGGCGCCCGTAGCAGCGCAACTCATTCCTGTCATGGGAGGGTTGTAGGCTGGACCATGAATTCGACATACCCGTGACGGTCGGCGCCGACCGTCACGGGCACGACACGACGCCCGACGTTTGCGCTGGTATCATGCGTTCGTCGCGTGCCCGCAGGGACGGGCCGGCGTCCTTTATCTTGAGGAATCGACTTGGATACTTTGGTGCAATTGGTGGAGATGGTGCTCCACATCGATAAACATCTGGGGGTGTTTATCGATCAATACGGAAACTGGGTGTATCTGTTCCTGTTCATGATCGTGTTCGTGGAAACGGGGCTGGTGCTCTTTCCGTTCCTTCCGGGTGATTCCCTGCTGTTCATTGGCGGTGCATTTGCGGCGACCGGTGCGATGGATCCGTGGTTGCTCGGCGTACTGCTCTTCATTGCGGCAGTGACCGGCAACACGCTCAACTTCTGGATCGGATCGAAGATCGGGCCGCGCGTGTACGAGAAGAACTGGCGTTTTCTCGATCGCGACGCCTTGCGCAAGACCCACGACTTCTACGAGCATCACGGCGGCAAGACCATTGTGATTGCGCGTTTCGTGCCGATCGTGCGGACGTTCGCGCCGTTCGTGGCGGGGGTGTCGGCCATGTCGTGGGTGCGCTTCCAGCTCTACAACTTGCTCGGCGCCCTGATCTGGGTGACGCTGCTCGTGGGCGGCGGTTACCTGTTCGGCAACCTGCCGATTGTCAAGCAATACCTGAACGTCATCGTGCTGGTGGGCATTTCGGCAGCGGTGGTGCCGATCGCGCTCGGCGCGCTCTGGAAACTGGTCACGCGCGGTCGTCGCCGTGTGGCGCAGGGCCAGGGCGAGTAAGGTCGACCGTCGGGCAGACAGTGACCTCGCAGGTCCAATAAAAAATGGCGCGTCCGGTTGATGACCGGGCGCGCCATTTTTGTCTTGGCGTTGCGCGAACGTCCGTGGCCGGCCGTCAGGCCGTCCGATTCTTCGCAAGGGGCGGATTCTTGGCGAAGTAGGCCTTGATGCCCTTGAGCAGCGCATCGGCGAGCCGCTCCTGGTAGGCCGGATCGTTCAGCGCCTGCTCTTCCTTGGGGTTGCTGATGAAGGCCGTCTCGACGAGCACCGACGGGATGTCGGGGGCCTTGAGCACCGCGAAGGCCGCCTGTTCGACGTGCTTGCTGTGCAGCCGGTCCGCGACGGAGCCGATCTCGGCGAGCAGCGCCGTGCCGAATACCTTGCTGTCACGGATCTGCGCCGTTGTCGACATATCGAGCAACGCATGCGCTACGGCGCGGTCGTTGGTCTTGATATTGACGCCGCCGATCAGATCGGACGCGTTTTGCGTCTTTTCCAGCAGACGTGCCGTCGCACTCGTGGCGCCACGCTCGGACAGGGCGAATACCGACGCCCCGTTCGCCGACGGCGAGGTGAACGCATCGGCGTGAATCGACATGAACAGGTCGGCGTCCACGCGGCGGGCCTTCTGCACCCGCACGCCGAGCGGCACGAAGAAGTCGGCGTCGCGCGTCATCATCACCCGCATATTGGGTTGCGCATCGATCTTCTCTCGCAGCCGCTTGGCGATCTGCAGCACCACCACTTTCTCGTAGGTGCCGCTGCTACCGATCGCGCCGGGGTCTTCTCCGCCATGGCCGGGGTCGAGGGCGATGGTGAGCAGGCGGGCGGTCTTCGGTCCGCGTGACGGTGGCGTGAGCAGCCCGTCGTCGTTGCGCTGGGCGAGCGACGGCATTCTGTCCGTGGTCGAGGGCGCCGGGGGGCGTGAGACGCGCGGGCCCGGCTCACGTTGCGCGTAACGCTGAAAGAACGCTTCGCTCTCCTCCGTGCTCGGCGTGCCCGTGCCCGACGACGGGTTCGAGGGCTGAGCGGGCGGTGTGTTCTGCGCCAATGCCTCGGCCTTGTGGCTGGACTTGGCGAGCAGTTCCATGAGCGGATCGGGCTCGACCGCCGGATACAGGTCGAACACGGTGCGGTACTTGTAGCCCGCGACCGGCGGCAACGTGAAGGATTGTGGCTTCACGCCGGCCTTCAGATCGAACACCATGCGCACGACGCCGGGTTTGAACTGCCCCACGCGCACCTGCATGATCTGCGGGTCGTTCGGCTGGATCTTTGACACGAGATCGCGCAGCGCCGGGCTCAGATCCACTTCGTCGAGATCGATGACAAAGCGGTTCGGACTGGCCATAAGTTGCTGCTGGAACTTGACCGGGTTGTCGGTCTCCAGCGTGACGCGTGTGTAGTCCTTGGCCGGCCAGACGCGCACCGCCACGATGGCATTGGCGAAGGCGAGACGCGGGCCGGTGAGGGCGAGGATGAGTGTCGAGGCGCCGGCGCGCAATGCACGGCGGCGGCCGGCATTGGGCGATGAGGCGTCGTCGGTACGAATAAAGCGTTTGATCAGCATGAGTTCAGGCAAGCAAGACCGGCCGGCGTGTAGGCGCTCGTCGTCAGACGGCGGCTGTTGCCTACAGGTTCCAGCCAAAGGCCCAAATCGGGGGTGCCCAGGAGACCTTCGGCTTTCTCCGGCCACTCGACGAGGCACAGGGCGTCGCCTGCAAAGTGCTCCCGAAAGCCCGTGTCGTGCCATTCGGCCGGATCGGCGAAGCGATACAGGTCGAAATGATAGACCGGCAACACGCCTTGTGGTGTGTCGATGTTGTAAGGTTCACACAATGCATACGTGGGACTTTTGACGCGTCCGGTATGGCCCAGCGCGCGCAGCAGGGCACGCACGAGCGTGGTTTTCCCTGCACCGAGGTCGCCCGAGAGCTGCACGTGCAGTCCCGCATGCGCCGGGTCAGTGTGCGCCGCGCGTGCCACGATGGCGCGCGCGAGCGCTGCGGCGAAGGCCTCGGTGGCGGCCTCGTCCGGCAGCGCGAAGATGCGCTCGCCCAGGGGCGTCGGCGTTGATGAATCGGGCATTGCGTAAAATGGAGTCGATGAAAGCTTCCGTGATTTTCCCCGCTACCGCCGCACAAGTCGAGTCGGCGGCACCTCCGAATGCCTCGGAAGTGTCGTCCTCGCGCGACAATGCGACGTCTCCCGCCCTCGATGCCGGGGACTTGGCCGCGCTTGCCGGTCAGATTCGCGCATGGGCGAGCGAACTCGGTTTCGGCCGGGTCGGCATCACGGACATCGATCTCTCGCACGCCGAAGCGGGGCTGCAACAATGGCTCGACGACGGCTGTCATGGCGACATGGACTACATGGCGGCGCACGGCATGAAGCGCGCGCGGCCCGCGGAGCTGGTTCCCGGCACGGTGCGCGTCATCAGCGCACGCATGAACTATCTTCCGAACGACACCGACATGGCGAGCTGGCGCGAGCGGGAAGCCGCGCGCGCGGCGATGCCTGCCGAGGCGGTCGTGTCGATCTATGCGCGCGGACGCGACTATCACAAAGTCATGCGCCATCGGCTGCAACAACTGGCCGATCGCATTACCCAGGCCATCGGCCCGTTCGGCTACCGTGCATTCACCGATTCGGCCCCCGTGCTCGAAGTCGAACTCGCGCAGAAGGCCGGGCTGGGCTGGCGCGGCAAGCACACCCTGCTGCTCTCGCGCGACGCGGGCTCGCTCTTCTTTCTCGGCGAGATCTTTGTCGACGTGCCGCTGCCGGTGGATGCCGATGCGCCAAGCACGCCGAGCGAGGTACCAGGCAAGGCAACGGGGCACCGCCTGCACCCGGGCGAGCACTGCGGGCAATGTCAGCGATGCCGCGACGTTTGTCCGACCGGCGCCATCACCGAAGCGTTTCGCGTCGATGCGCGGTTGTGCGTGTCGTATCTGACGATCGAGCACAAAGGGGCAATTCCCGAGAATTTGCGCGCGAAGATGGGCAATCGCATCTATGGCTGCGACGATTGCCAGCTCTACTGCCCGTGGAACAAGTTTGCGCAGCCGTCGCCGCTCGCCGATTTCGCTCCGCGCAACCGGCTCGATAGCGCCTCGCTCGTCGAACTGTTCGCCTGGAGCGAAACGGAATTCATGGATAAGCTGGCCGGCAGCCCCATTCGTCGTATTGGCCATGAGCGATGGCTGCGCAATCTGGCCGTGGGGCTTGGCAATGCGCTGCGCGACTCGGCAGATGCCGCCGCGCGCGCGCCGCTGCGCGATGCCTTGCTCGCGCGACGCGATCACCCATCGGCGTTGGTGCGCGAGCATGTTGAATGGGCGCTGGCCCAGGAAGGAGCCACCGTTTGACCCCAGGCACCCACCCCGCGAGCGAGAACCTCACCGACGTCGACAATCTCGATGACCCGTCGTCTCCGCTGGCCTTCGACCCCGACGGCGCGACCTATGTGCGCAGTGTCACGCTCATCGACCAGTTCTGCGACACGATCTGGCTCGAAGACGGCCTCTCTCGCAATACGCTCGACGCTTACCGACGGGATTTGCGCCTCTTCGCGCAATGGCTCGCCGCCAAGTGCGAGACCTCGCTCGATGGCGTGGACGAGGCGGCGCTCGCCGCCTATCTGGCGTGGCGCCGCGAGAGTCTGGCGAGCAGCGTCAATCGTCGTCTGTCGGTCTTCAAACGGTTCTATCAATGGGCACTGCGCGACCATGTCGTGCACCAGGACCCGTGTTTGCGCATCGCATCGGCCAAGCGTGCCCAGCGGTTGCCCTCGACATTGTCGGAGGCGCAGGTCGAAGCGTTGCTGGCGGCCCCCGATCTGGCCCAGCCGCTTGGGTTGCGCGATCGCGCGATGCTCGAACTGATGTACGCGAGCGGTCTGCGCGTTTCGGAACTGGTCGCGCTCAAGACGATTGAAGTGGGATTGAACGAGGGTGTGCTGCGCATCTTCGGCAAGGGCGCGAAGGAGCGGCTGGTGCCGTTCGGCGAAGAGGCCAACGCGTGGCTCACGCGATATCTGGCGCAGAGTCGAGGGGTGCTGCTGGCCGGTCGCGCCTGCGACACGCTGTTCGTCACGCAACGCGGCCAGGGGATGACGCGGCAGGCGTTCTGGTATCTGATCAAGCGCTATGCGTTGCAGGCGGACATTCGTGCGCCGCTCTCACCGCATACGCTGCGTCATGCCTTCGCGACGCATCTGATCAATCACGGCGCGGATCTGCGTGTGGTGCAGCTGTTGCTCGGCCACGCCGACATCTCCACCACACAGATCTACACGCACGTCGCGCGCGAACGCCTCAAGTCGCTGCACGCACAGCATCATCCGCGCGGGTGAGCGCCGTGTGTGAAGCGCGTGCTGCGTGGGCCGCGTGTACGGCAAGCAAGGCCGGCGCGGTAGGCGAGCGACGCCGCCGCGCCATCAAACTTCAAAGCAACGCCTTGAGCTTGTGCTTGAGCACCTTGCCCGTCGACGCGGCGGGCAGGGCATCGAGCACCCGAATCTGCGCCGGACGCTTGTACGGTGCGAGCCGCGTCGCCGCCCACGCGGCCAGCGCTGCGACGTCGATCGCATGGCCCGGGCGCGCCTCCACGAACGCGATCACCTGCTCGTTCTCCTCGTCGGGACGTCCGAGGACGGCCGCTTGCAGCACATCCGGATGGCTCGCCAGCGCCTGCTCGACTTCGAGCGGATAAACGTTGAAGCCGGAGTGGATGATGAGTTCCTTGGCGCGTCCCGCGAGGAAGAGCGCGCCGTCGACGGTGCGCCGCGCAAGATCGCCGGTGCGCAGCCAGCCGTCGTCGGTCACGGCTGCCGCCGTCAGCGCTGGGGCACGGTAGTACCCGAGCATCACGTTAGGACCACGCACCCAGAGTTCACCAACGTCGCCATCGGGCAGGTCATGCCCGTCGCGACCCACGATACGTACCGTCACGCCGGGGATCGCCGGTCCCACGGCGCAGTCGTCGCGCGGGGCGTCGAGCAGCGTCTGCGAGACGGTCGGACTACTCTCCGTCAGCCCATACCCGTTGTGAATCGGCAGGCCATAGAACGCTTCGGCACGCGCCTTGAGCGCCGCATCGAGGGGCGAGCCGCCCGAGTAGACGAAGCGCAGCCGCGGTGCGATGAGTGTCCGGTTCTGCGCCGTCACATAGGCCATCAGGCGGGCGTGCATCGCGGGCACCCCTTGCAGGATCGTCAGCCCGTCGTGGGCGAGCGAATCGAGCACGGCTTCGGGAGTAAAGCGCGCGGCCAGCCGTAGCGTGCCGCCAGCGTACAGCGTGCCCAGACACACCGACGTCAGGCCGTAGACATGCGAGATCGGCAGCACGCCGTAGGCAATATCGTCGGCACCGACGCGTCGCAGCGCGCTCGACACCGCAGCGATGAACATCAGGTTGCGATGCGAGAGACGAACGCCCTTGGGCGTGCCGGTCGTGCCGGTTGTGTAGATGAGCGCCGCGCATTGCAACGCCGGATCAGTCTGCACCGGCTCGGCGGCGCTGTCGGGATCGATGTCGGACACCGCGATGGCGCCGAGCGCAAGGTCGGTCCAGGCGACCTTGGCGGCGTCTCCCCGGGCGTGCGCGGCGGCATCGGGCGAGGCATCGACGGTGTAGATCGCGCAGCGCGGTTGCGCATGATCGCGAATGGCGTTCAATTCCGCGGCGCTGACCCGCGCGTTGCACAGCAGCGGCCAAGCGTCGAGGGCTGCCACGGCGAGCAGCAGCACCACATACGCGATGCCGTTCTCACCGACGATCATCACGCGATCGCCGCCCCGCACGCCGTGCGCGCGCAGGCGCTCGGTGCAGGCGCTGACGGTGTTCGCCAGTGCCTCGTAGGTGAGACGGCTGAAGTCGTCGATCAGGGCGATGCGCGTGGGCGCTTGCGCGGCGATCCGCGCGGGCAGCGTGTCGATGCGTGCGGGCAGATTCGCGAGCAAGCTGGAGGCGAAGGTGTCCGGATGAGAGGGGGCGGGAGAGGCTGACATGCCGGCATTGTAATGCGCTCGCCGTCATCGAGCATCGCACACGCCGTCGAGGATGACTGCGGTGCGCGCATTCCGGGACCGCAGTCCTTGGCCGTTTCATTACAATAGGCGCCCATGAGCAAGACCAAACACGTCTCGGAAACGCCGGCCACGCAGTTTCTGAAGCAAAAGAAAGTGGCCTTCACCGAACACGTCTACGAGTACGTCGAACATGGCGGGACCGGCGAGTCGGCACGCCAGTTGGGCGTGCACGAGCATGCGGTCGTCAAGACGCTCGTCATGGAAGACGAGAAGGCCCGGCCGCTGATCGTCCTCATGCACGGCGACCGGACCGTCTCGACCAAGAACCTCGCGCGCCAGATCGGCGCCAAGCGCGTGGAGCCCTGCAAGCCGGAGGTCGCCCAGCGTCATTCGGGTTATCTGGTGGGCGGCACGTCGCCGTTCGGCACGAAGCGCGCGATGACCGTGTATGTGGAGGCGTCGATTCTCGATCTGCCGCGCATATTCATCAACGGCGGGCGACGCGGGTACCTCATTGGCATCGCCCCGCAGGTGCTGCTCAACACATTGGCGGCCAAGCCGGTGTCGTGTGCGCTGAGCGACGAGTAGTCGCCACGGCGCGGCGGCCTGCGTCTGTCCGATCGATCCGGTCGCGGCGCAACCCCGTGGTTGCCAGAATGGAGGGACGGAGCGCGTCAAGTAGAATGGCGGCCATTACACATTCTGCTCACGCTCGAAGTTCATGGCCACACTGGTTTTTATCGTTCTCGCGTACCTGATCGGCTCGTTGCCGTTTGCGGTGATCGTCAGCCGCACGATGGGTCTCGCCGACCCGCGCAGTTATGGCTCGGGCAACCCGGGCGCCACGAACGTGCTGCGCTCAGGCAACAAGAAGGCCGCCGTGCTCACGCTGATCGGCGACGCCCTCAAGGGCTGGCTTGCCGTCTATCTTGCGCAACGCTTCGCCGATACGTGGGGTGTAGGTGACTTCGGTCTGGCGGCCGTGGCCCTTGCGGTCTTCATGGGCCATCTGTACCCGGTGTTTCTACGCTTTGCCGGCGGCAAGGGCGTAGCGACGGCGGCCGGCGTCCTGTTCGCCATCCATCCGGTGCTGGGGCTCGCCGTGCTCGCGACGTGGCTCATCATCGCGATCTTCTTCCGCTATTCGTCGCTCGCGGCACTGGTGGCGGCGGTGTTCGCGCCGCTTTACTACGTGTTCATGTCTGGCTTCGGACCGTACGCCCCCGCGGTGATCGTCATGGCGATCTTGCTGGTCTACCGGCACCGCGCCAACATCGGCAAGCTGATGGCGGGCAAGGAAAGCCGCATCGGGCAGAAGAAGGCGAAGTAAGGCCGGCGTTACGTCGGCTCGGCCGAACCCGGCACGGCCTCGACCCATACAAAACCCGCAGCGAGTCTGCGGGTTTTGCTTGTCTGCGGCGCGCGTCTGTCAGTCGCGGAAGTTGTTGAAGTCGAGCGGAGTGTCGGTCACGTCCTTGCGCAGCAGGGCCATGGCACTTTGCAGGTCGTCGCGCTTGGCGCCCGCGATGCGCACGCTGTCGCCCTGGATGCTCGCCTGCACTTTCATCTTGCTGTCCTTGATCACGCGCACGATCTTCTTGGCCAGATCGCCTTCGACGCCTTTCTTCACCTTGACGACCTGCTTGACCTTGTCGCCGCTGATCTTCTCGACCTTGCCGTAGTCGAGGAAGCGCACGTCCACGTTGCGCTTGGCCATCTTGCTGATGAGCACCTGCGTGACTTGCTCGAGCTTGAAGTTGTCGTCGGCGAACAGCGTGAGTTCCTGCTCCTTGTGCTCGATTCGCGAGTCCGATCCCTTGAAGTCGAATCGCGTCGAGATTTCCTTGTTGGCCTGCTCGATGGCGTTCTTGACTTCAATCATGTTGGCTTCGCTAACCACGTCGAACGATGGCATCTGGCTCTCCTGAAAGGTAAAGGGTTCGTGAAATGGCACGCCGGGCATGCCGCACGGGGGATGGTGGCGCCGGCGCACCCGGACGGGACGACCGGGTCATGCGGGCAGCGCGAACCTCGGCCGCGTGGCCGCTATAATGGTGCGCAAAATTCTTTCGCCCGACATTGTAATTCAGCCGTCGCTCCGGTGTCCCTTCCGGGCGCTGTCCGGGACGGCGGCCCCACGGATCACCCACTGATTTCTCCCGACTTCATGCCTCAGTTGCAACGCGACGTCAGCCTGCGCGACTTCAATACCTTCGGCCTGCCCGCCTCCGCCCGCTTTGTCGTGACGATCGACAGCGAAGCGGCGCTTCTCGATGCGCTCGCCATGCCCGAACTCGCAGGCTTGCCGCGTCTCGTGCTCGGCGGCGGCAGCAATGTGGTGCTCACGCGCGACTTCGACGGCGTGGTGTTCCGGATGGCGATTCGCGGCCGTGAGCGGCTCGCCGACGACGCGCACGCGCGCTATGTGCGCGGCGGCGCCGGCGAGGTCTGGCACGACTTCGTCGACTGGACGCTCTCGCAGGATTGTCCTGGCCTGGAAAATCTCGCCCTGATCCCGGGCACCCTCGGGGCTGCCCCGATTCAGAACATCGGCGCCTACGGGCTGGAACTGGCCGAGCGCTTCGCCGAGGTGCGCGCGCTCGATACGGCCACGGGCGCATTCGTCACCCTCACCCGCGAGGCGTGCGCGTTCGGCTATCGCGATTCGCTGTTCAAGCGCGAACCCGGGCGTTACCTCATCGTCTCGGTCACATTGCGGCTGCCACAGCCGTGGCAGCCCGTGACGGGCTACGCGGACGTGTCGCACACGCTCGCCCAGGCGGGCATCGCGCAGCCGAATGCGCGGCAGATCTTCGAGGCCGTGGCGGACATTCGCCGCCGCAAACTGCCCGATCCGGCCGAACTCGGCAACGCCGGGAGCTTCTTCAAGAACCCCGTGGTCGACGCCGCAACGTTTGCCGCACTGCGCGAGCGGTTTCCGGAAGCAGTCGGCTATGCTCAGCCGGACGGCGCCTGGAAAGTCGCCGCGGGCTGGCTGATCGACCAATGCGGCTGGCGCGGCAAGTCGCTCGGCCACGCGGGCGTGCATGAGCGTCAAGCGCTCGTGCTCGTCAATCGAGGCGGCGCCAGCGGCGCGGAGATCGTGGCGCTCGCGCGCGCCATACAGGCCAGCGTGCAGGAGCGCTTCGGTATCGCGCTCGAGCCCGAACCGCTCATGCTTTGATCGACGTGGCGTCGGGCAGGCGCTGCAGGTAATCGCGCCGCAGGTCGACGGTGGAGCGCACGCCGACGTCGTCGAAGTGCGCATCGAGCCAACGGCTCGCCGCCTCGCGGCCACGGTCGCGCAGCGTGGTGAGGAAGTGCCAGTCGGTCACGAATTTCGTCGATGACGACAAGTCGTACAGCGCCTTGTCCGCGCGAATCGAGTGAATCAGCGGGTACTTCAGACGCTTGCGAAACTCGGGCTTGAGCCATCCCTCGTCAAGCAGTTTGTGCACGAAGGAAATGGCACGGAATTCGCGCTGCAGCGACGCATTGAACGTGATCTCGTTCACGCGATTCATGATCTGCCCCGGCAGCACGGGTTTCTCTTTGCGCTCGATCGGGTTGATGTGCACGATCAGGATGTCGCTCGTGAGCGTCTCGTAATAAAACGGATAGAGCGGCGGGTTGCCGAGATAGCCGCCATCCCAGTAAAAATCCTCGTCGATTTTCACCGGCTTGAAGAGCCACGGCAGACACGCCGACGCCATCGCGACGTCGAGCGTGATTTCGTGTGTGCGAAAGATGTGGATGTTGCCGGTGCGGACGTTGGTCGCAGACACGAACAGGCGCGTCGCGGTGCTTTCGCGCAACCGTTCGAAATCGACCTGCGCTTCGAGCACGGTGCGCAGCGGGTTGATTTCGGCCGGGGGCTGCGCGAACGGTGTCATCCATTGCTGCATGCTCTGCATCCAGTCGTGCCAGACCGGGTATTCGGTCGGACGGCCGTTGAGCCAACTGAAGACGGTCTGCGCCCAGGCGGTTGCCGAGGAACCTGCCTGCGACACGCCGAGCCAGAAGCTGTGCAGCGCCTCACGCGCCTTCTCGCGCGGGTCGACACCCGGACGATCAAGCAGGCCGTGCGCCAGTACGACGGCGTTCATCGTGCCTGCGGACGCGCCGCTGATGCCTTCGAACTCGAGGCGTCCGTCTTCCAGCAATTTGTCGAGCACGCCCCAGGTGTAGGCCCCATGCGCACCGCCCCCTTGCAGCCCCAGGTCGATGCCTTTTCGCTTCGCGGAGCGGCCGCGTGAGGGTTTCGTGGATTTGGCGGGGGCGCGCGTACGGGGAGCCTCAGGCGTCTGCGCACCGCCCTTGGCCGAGAGGGCGTCGCTCGGCGCATCCGTGGCGGAGGTGCGCTTGCGAGCGCGAGGCGTGGCGGATTTCTGGGGCGCGTTGCCGGTACGTGCCGGCCGGGTGAGGCCATCTGGCGGGAGCAACGGTACGTCGGTCGGCTCGAGATCGGTGCTCGTGCCGTTCACTGATTCGGCAGCGGATTCGGCCGGCACCGAGTGAGAGGACAGCGAGGCGGTCGAAGCCGCGGCCTGCGCATCGGCAGGGGGGGCATCAGCTCGGTCGCCGGAAGCATCGTCGGCGGATTCGGGGGGCAGACGCGACATAGTGAGTAGCGGCGCCGGGCCGCGCTGAACCGGCCGAGAGGGCGACGCCGGGGGAGACCCCCCCGCGCAGTCGCGATGCTGGCCGGTCGGTTAGCCGTAATGGCAGACGTAATCGAGCGTCTCCAAGACCTCGATATCGAACTTGCTGTTGCCCGGCACGGAGAACTGCTGACCGGCGGCGTATTCCTGCCACTCGGCCTGACCGGCCAGACGGATGCGGCAGCGGCCGCTCGTGACTTCCATGATTTCGGGCGCATCGGTGCCGAACTGGAGCATAGCCGGGAAAATCACGCCCAGCGTCTTGCGCGTGCCGTCCGGGAACAGCACGGTGTGCGACACGCACTTGCCGTCGAAATAGGTGTTGGCGCGCTTGATTACGGAAACGTTGTCGAACTGCGTTGCGTTTTGCGTCATGACCGAATGCGGAGTCGAATGCGATGGAAAGTCGCGATGATGGGTCGATAAGCCTGCCCCAACGGGGCAAACGTGAATTCATGCTAGCACGTTTCGAACGTCCACCCGTCTGCATTTTGTGCGATGCACAACGAATTTGCCCCGTTGTGGTGCAAATTGCGAAATGTTCTGACGGAGGGTAACGACTACAACGTGCGGTGATGAAGCGCGCGTCTACGAGGGACGCCTGCGCGTGAGCGATGATAGCGGAACGTTGGTCGCGGTGGGGATGCCGGATGTTGGAGCGGGCGGCGAGCGTGACGCGAAGGTGACGCGAGGGAGGTGCGGAGGACGTACGGGGGAGGCGCTGGCGCGGTGGCCAAAGATAACGCGCCCGGACGGCGTTGCGCTGGTCCGGGCGTGGTCTGATCGACTCGTTAGACGCGACCGAGCATCAGGTATTCCATGAGCGCCTTCTGCACGTGCAGACGGTTCTCGGCTTCGTCCCAGACGACGCTTTGGGCGCCGTCGATCACGTCGGCCGACACTTCCTCGCCACGGTGCGCGGGCAGGCAGTGCATGAACAGTGCGTCCGGTTTGGCGCGCTGCATGAGGTCGGCGTTCACGCACCACTGAGCGAAGGCCGCTTTTCGTGCCTCGTTCTCCGCTTCATAGCCCATGCTCGTCCAGACGTCGGTCGACACGAGGTCCGCGCCCTCGCAGGCCTCGCGCGGGTCGTCGAACTCGCGCACGAACGGGCGGCTCGACTCGGCCACCATCGCCTGATCGAGGCGGTAGCCGGGCGGTGTCGAGATGTTGAACTGGAAGCCGAAGATCTCGGCGGCCTGTATCCACGTGTAGGACATGTTGTTCGCGTCACCGATCCAAGTCACGGTCTTGCCCTTGATCGGGCCGCGATGCTCGTAGAACGTAAAGATGTCCGCCATCACCTGACACGGGTGATATTCGTTGGTCAGGCCGTTGATCACCGGTACGCGCGAGTGCTGCGCGAAGCGCTCGATGATCTCCTGACCGAACGTGCGAATCATGATGATGTCGGTCATTCGCGAGATCACCTGGGCCGCGTCTTCGATAGGCTCGCCACGGCCAAGCTGCGTGTCGCGCGTGTTCAGAAACACGGCGTGGCCACCCAACTGGTGAATCCCGGCTTCGAACGAGAGTCGCGTGCGTGTCGAGCTTTTCTCGAAAATCATCGCCAGCGTGCGGTCGTGAAGCGGGTGGTAGGTCTCGTAGTTCTTGAATTTCTTCTTGAGAATGCGGGTGCGCTCAAGCACGTAGTCGTACTCGTCGAGCGTCAAATCCGAAAACTGAAGGTAATGCTTGATGGGTTTGGCGGTGGTCATTTGGATGTTCTGCTGGAGGCCGATAGCGCGGGAATTCAAAGGGAACTCTCTCGCTGGCGGCACGACGAACAAGCCTTGAGGCCTGTCCCCCGGTCAGGCGCGTGAAGGTGTTCTACCGGTTGCTGGCATCAGGGGAACAGCCGCTAGTCTACCAAATCGTTTTGCCGTCACACGAAAAGCGTATGATCGAGCGCGATGCTGCACGGCCAAAAACGGCTGGCAAGACCGAAAAAAACATCGGCAGCGAGGGTGGGGGACAGGTTTGAGTCTTATATAAGATATAATACTGTCTCTGTCAGCGACGCTACCCGCGTATGGCTGGCCAGGTGCTTTTTGAGGTGATTGAGCGATATGACCGACCAGGTTTCCGCGCGCGAGTATTTCATCCAGGGGCTCACCCGGGGTGGCAAGAAGTTCCGTCCGAGTGACTGGGCGGAACGTCTGTGCGGCGCCGTGTCGTTTTGTGGCCGGCGCGATACCGGCCCGAACGCATACATGCAGTACTCCCCCTATGTGCGTCCGATCATGGTGGGCGACGTCAAATGCGTCGTTGTTGACGAGCGGTTGCGCGACATCGAGCCGATGGCTTTCGATTTCGTGATGAATTTTGCGCGTGACAACGACTTGCAACTGACCGAAGCCTGCTTCGTTCCCGACGTCAAGTAATCCCCCGTGGCCGTTTTGCGGCCAGACGTGAGTGTCGGGCCTTTGGCCCCGACTCACCGTCGTTCTACCCCGTCGTCGCCCGTCGTGCGGTGACCGGCCTTGTGGTTCACGCCATTCACGCATTCGTCCCGGATTCTCTCGCAGCCGTACAGTGGCTTGCGCGCGCGTCGCGTGAGTGTGGTCGGCGTTCTTTGGCTTCAGCGAAAAGAAAAAGCCCGCACGAAGCGGGCTTTTTTTGTGTTCCGACCGAAATCGGAACCGGCAAGCAACTTGAGTCTGCTTGACCGCTTGCGCGGTTAGGCAGCAGCCGACATCGCCTTGATGGCGGCCGACAGGCGGCTCTTTTGACGAGCGGCGGTGTTCTTGTGAACGATCTTCTTGTCAGCGATGATGTCGATCGTCTTGGCCGACTTGCGCAGCACTTCCTTGGCAGCGGTGGGGTCGCCAGCGGCGATGGCCTTGCGGACCGCCTTGACTGCCGTGCGCAGACGCGAGCGCAGTGCCGAGTTGTGGGCGTTGATCTTAACGGTTTGACGCGCGCGCTTGCGTGCTTGTGCGGTATTTGCCATGTTCGGTGAATTCCTTGAATTGCTCCGCCTGATGCGGCTTCTATGCAGTTTGGCTCGGCTCCCTGGGAGACACGGTGGCCAGGAAGCAATCCATTGACTTCGAAACCGTCGATTATAGCCGAACGCCAATGGAAATTGCAACTTCTTTGCTGCAATGCTGTGCGTATAATACGCGCAACATGAATTTGCTCAAAGCTCTCGCTACGGTCAGCGGTTTCACGATGCTCTCGCGCATCACCGGTCTGGTCCGTGAAATCCTTATTGCACGCATGTTTGGCGCCGGTCCCATGACCGACGCCTACAACGTCGCATTCCGCATCCCCAATCTGCTGCGCCGCCTGTCCGCCGAAGGTGCGTTTTCGCAGGCCTTCGTGCCGATTCTGGCCGAATTCAAGTCGCAGCGCAGTCATGAGGAGACGAGAACCCTCGTCGATTCAGTGACCACCGTGCTGTTCTGGGGGTTGCTGGCGATCACGATTGCCGGGGTGCTCGGCGCGACCGGGGTCGTCTATGCCGTCGCGACCGGGCTCTCGCGTGAGAACGGCACGTTCGACTCGGCCGTGTTCATGACGCGCGTGATGTTCCCATACATCACGCTCATCTCGATCACGACCCTTGCCGCCGGCGTGCTCAATACGTGGCGGCGATTCTCGATGCCCGCGTTCGCGCCCGTGCTGCTCAATCTCTGTTCGATCATCGCCTCGCTGTGGGTCGCGCCGCATCTGGCGAAGCCGGTCTACGCGCTGGCCTTCGCGGTGATCGTTGGCGGCGTGCTGCAATTGGTCATCCAGCTCCCGGCGCTCGCGCGCATCGACATGTTGCCGCGCATCACGATCAATATCGCGGCGGCGTTGCGTAACACCGGCGTGAAGCGGGTATTGGCGAAGATGGTGCCGGCCACGCTGGCCGTGTCGGTGGCGCAGGTGAGCCTCATCATCAACACGAACATCGCGTCGCGCCTCGCGCAGGGCAGCGTGTCGTGGCTGGCGTATGCCGACCGGCTGATGGAGTTTCCGACGGCATTGCTCGGTGTGGCGCTGGGCACGATCCTGCTGCCGAGCCTCTCGCGCGCCCATGCCGATGGCGATGGCGCCGAGTATTCAGCCTTGCTGGACTGGGGGCTGCGCCTGACCTTCCTGCTGGCGATGCCGAGTGCCGTCGCGCTGTTCGTCTACGCCGAGCCGCTGACCGCAACGCTCTATCAATATGGCCGTTTCGACGCGACCGACGTCGCGATGACGGCGCACGCGCTGACCGCCTATGGCGTCGGGCTGGTTGGCCTGATTCTCATCAAGATTCTGGCGCCCGGCTTCTATGCCAAGCAAGACATCAAGACGCCGGTGAAGATCGCCGTCGTGGTGCTCGTTGCCACGCAGCTCTCCAATCTGCTCTTCGTTCGGTGGTTCGCCCATGCGGGGCTTTCACTGTCGATCGGCGTGGGCGCGTGCATGAACGCGGTGTTGCTGTTCGCGGGGCTTTACAAGCGTGGTATCTACCGGCCGGCGCCCGGATGGCGTCTGTTCTTCGTGCAATTGCTGGCCGCCTGCCTGATTCTGGCGGGCTTGCTGCTGTGGTTCACCCAAAGCTTCGACTGGGTGGCGATGGGCGCGCGCCCGCTCTCGCGCATTGCGCTGCTTGGCGCCAGTCTGGTGCTATGCGCGGTGGTGTATTTCGGGGCATTATTCCTCATGGGTTTCAACTTCTCGTTCTTCCGCCGACGCACTCGCTAGCGATTCGCTCGCGCGCCACTGGCACGGTGGACTTCACGGATACCGCATGGCGAATCGATTTCTCGAGTATTTTGCTGCGCTGGTCGCGTCCGACGACGGTCTACCGCTGACCGAAGCGGCCATCGCCATCGCGCAAGACGTCTATCCCGATCTCGACGTTCAGGACACGCTGACCCGGATCGACGCGCTCGCCGCGCGTCTGGCCAAGCGTCTGCCGCCCGACGCCGGGCCCCTGCAGAAGCTCCAGTTGCTCGATCATTTCTTCTTCCGCGAACTCGGGTTCTCCGTCAACCAGAACGATTACTACGATCCGGACAACAGTCATCTGCATGTGGTGCTGGACCGGCGTCGCGGCATTCCGATTTCGTTGGCCGTGCTTTGCATGGAGATTGGGCACCAGATCGGCCTGCCGCTGCGAGGCTTGTCGTTCCCGGGGCATTTCCTGCTACGGCTTGCGGTACCGGCCGGCGACGTGGTCATCGACCCGATTTCGGGCAACTCGCTTTCGCCGCAGCGACTGCTCGAAATGGTCGAGCCCTATCTGAAGCACTATCGCGACGAGAGCGCCGAGCCGATTCAGGAGTTGGCGCTTTGGGCGTTGCTGCACCCCTTCCTGGAGCCCGCCACGCCGCGCGAAATTCTGGCGCGGATGTTGCGCAATCTGCGAGCGATCTACACGCAGAACGAGCGATGGGAACGCGTGCTTGCGGTGCAGGAACGCATGGTGCTCGTCTTGCCCGACCAGCCGGTCGAGCAGCGCGATCGCGGGCTGGCCTATGCTCGCCTTGGGCTGGTACGTCCGGCGCAGGACGACCTTGAGCACTACCTGGGCACGCGCCCCGATGCCGAAGACGCCAATGCGATTCGGCAGATTCTCGACGACCTGAGCCGTCGTCCGGGCAGTCACGGATAACGGCCGGCGCTTCCTGTTCTCCCCCTGTCGTTTCCGTCGTCTCTAAGGCAAAACGCCCGCGGTGTCGGCTGGCGCTGCGGCATCGCGCGTCGTTCGTCGGGACGCGCGGGCCATTACGCCGACTGTGCCGCCAATTCCTGGACGCGTCGTTGCAGACCGGGTTTGTAGCCGAAGTGAAAGAACACCTCGGCCATCAGGAACATCGGTGCGATAAAGATCTGAAACACGTTATCGAGCAGTGCGGGCTTGCGGCCCTCGAAATGATGGCCGACCAACTGAACGATCCAGCCGCCGACGAACAGCACGCCAAAGACGGTCAGCGCCCACGGCCACGACAAGGTGGCCAGGTGCTGTGTGATGGCCAGCAGCGCGGCGAAGAAGGCCGTCATGGCAAGTGCCAGCGGGACATCGAGCAGGAAGTAATACATCAGCAGCACCAGCACGATCACATGCGCGACATTCAATCCGCTCGGGCCGAGCGGCAGCGTTGAGAACGCCTGCATCACGGCCAGTATGATCATGGGAACGCCGAAGAAATGGGTCAGACGATTCTTGGGACTGCGGTGATAGCGCTGGTAGAACGACATCTGTTGCGCCAGTGATTTCATGCCAACCTCCTGCCATGGGGACGGGAAGAACGCGGGATCGCCACCGACAGTCTCGGCGATTGAACCGACCGCAAGTGCGTTCGGATTTCCATTGTAGTCATCGCCGTGACGACAATTTGCTGCATTGCGGCAATTTGACTCGCCCCGTTGATGCGCCGGGAGCGACACTACCTGACACTGGCAAAAAAGGCGGCCCAGTGTGACCTGGCCGCCTTTCTCTACGTCGCCGTTCGCGCCGACCCGACCCCGGAGCGCAGCGAATGCTGCACGGGGTCAAGGGGGCGACGCTCGTGTGCTTACTTCAGTGCCTCGAACACGCGCGCACGAATTTCGTCCACGCTGCCTTGCCCCGAGATCTTGCGATACTGCGGTGCCTCGACGGTCGCGCCCGGGCTGCCATGCTTCGCCCAATCCGAGTAGTACGCCACGAGCGGCTTGGTTTGCGATTCGTACACGCTCAGGCGCTTCTTGACGGTGTCTTCCTTGTCGTCGTCGCGCTGCACGAGCGGCTCGCCGGTCACGTCGTCCTTGCCTTCGACCTTGGGCGGGTTGAACGTGACGTGATACGTACGACCCGATGCCGGATGCGTGCGACGACCGCTCATGCGCGTGATGATTTCGTCGAACGGCACGTCGATCTCGAGCACGAAGTCGATGGCGACACCGGCGTCCTTCATGGCTTCCGCCTGCGCAATCGTGCGCGGGAAGCCGTCGAACAGGTAGCCGCTTTTGCAGTCGTCGGCGCGCAGGCGCTCACGCACCATGCCAATGATGACGGCGTCCGGCACGAGGTCGCCCGCGTCCATGTAACGCTTGGCTTCGAGGCCAAGCTGAGTGCCTTCCTTGATCGCGGCGCGCAGCATGTCGCCGGTCGAGATTTGCGGGATGCCGAATTTCTCTTTGATGAAAGTGGCTTGGGTGCCCTTGCCGGCCCCGGGTGCCCCCAACAAAATCAGACGCATCAATGACTCCTGAAAGTTTGTGATTTGTGAATGCTGTGCGTGCGGCAGGCAGGCGTGTCCCCGGGATTCGGCGGCGGTTGCGGGTCGGGTGACCGGCCAACCGCGCTGCGCGCAGGCGACGCGTCGACAGGGCGCGTCGCGCGCGGCCGGGGAGGCTGCTCGCGAGAATCAGAGCGATTATGCCACGATGAGCCCGTCTGGCGGTGTTTTGCCGACCGATGGGCGTCGTACCGGTGCGATTTCCGGGACACGCGCGCGAGCGATTGGCCGGCGTGCCAACGCCGGCATTCGTGCTGGATCGGGCGTTAGTTCCGCAGCAGCGCGCGAACGCGTTCGAGATCATCCGCCGTGTCCACGCCCGGCAGCGGGGCGTCGGCAGTCACGAGCACGGCAATGCGCTCGCCATGCCAGAGGGCGCGGAGTTGTTCGAGCGATTCGGCGGTTTCGATCGGGGCCTGCGGCAGGCTCGGATAAGTGCGCAGGAATTTGGCGCGATAGGCGTAAAGCCCGATGTGACGAAAGACGGGCGTGGTCGCCGCGGGTAACGTTGCGGTGTGGGCAAGCCCGGCGGACCATGCATCGCGCGACCACGGAATCGGCGCGCGCGAGAAGTAGAGGGCGCGGCTATGGGCGTCGAGCACGACCTTGACCACATTCGGCGAGAAGATCTCCGCGTTGTCAGTGATCGGATGCGCCGCCGTCGACAGGGCACATTCCGGGTGCTCGGCCAGATGCGCCGCTACCGCGTGCACCAGACGCGGATCGATGAGTGGCTCGTCGCCCTGCACATTGACGACGATCGTGTCGTCGGGCCAACCCTGCTGGACGGCCACCTCGGCGAGACGATCGGTGCCCGTCGGGTGATCCGCACGCGTCAGGGCGACATCGAAGCCGTGCGCGGCGACGGCATCGGCCACACGCTGTGAGTCGGTCGCGACGACCACCTGACACGCCCCCGATTCGCGCGCCCGCTCGGCCACGCGCACGACCATCGGCTTGCCGCCGATATCGGCAAGCGGCTTGTTCGGTAGACGCGTCGACGCGAGACGCGCCGGCACGACGGCGACAAACTCGACGGTGTTCATCGAATCGCTCACGACGCCGGCTTGTCGCCGCTCAGCGGCACGGGCGTACCTTCGACGGACTGGCGCGCTTCATCGGCCAGCATGACGGGAATGCCGTCCCGAATCGGGTAAGCGAGCTTGTCGGCGTGGCAAATCAGCTCCTGGGCTTTCTTGTCGTACTCCAGGGGGCCCTTGCACAACGGGCAGACGAGAATCTCAAACAGTCGGTTGTCCACGCAATTTCTCCACTACCAGGGATACGAGGCGCGCGTCGAGCGCTGCCTCCGCAGGCACGGCCCACACGCGTGGGTCGGACCAGGTGACGCATTTTACTGCATCCTTTTCGGTGATCAGGATGGCATCGGCCGCGGCGCTGTCGAACGGATTCGTCGCAAAGTCGTAATGATCGGGCAACGCCAGCGTCTCGATCTGCAGACCTGCGCCACGCAGCGCCGCGAAGAAGCGCTCGGGCGCGCCGATACCGGCCGCCGCCAACACGCGTTTGCCCGAGAAGTGCACCAGCGCCCGGGTCAGGCTCGGCTGGCTCACGCACCAGGCATCGCCCAGCGTAAGTGTCAGCCGCCAGGTGTCGGGCCACTCGGGGAGCGTTTTGCCGTAAGGGTCGTTGATCAGATTGGCGTCGCGTCGGCGCGAGAGCGGTTCGCGCAACGGTCCGGCGGGCAGCAGGAAGCCGTTGCCGCCCAGCCGGTGATCGAATACGGCGATTTCAACGTCACGCGCGAGCGCGTAATGTTGCAGGCCGTCATCGCAAACGATGACGTCGCATGCCGGATGCGCGGCCAGCAGCGCGCGGCCACCTTCGACACGCGACGGCCACACCCACACCGGCACCCCCGTGCGCTTGGCGATCAGCAGCGGCTCGTCGCCGACCGCGTCGGGGCGTGCCGTTGGACTGACTTCGGTCGGACCTGGCAGCGCTGCCCCGTATCCGCGCGACAGAACGCCGGGCGTATAGCCGAGCGCGCGCAACGCGCCGACCAGCGCGATGACAGTCGGCGTTTTACCGGTGCCCCCCACGGTGAGATTGCCGACGACGACGACCGGAACCGGCAGCCGCGTCGACGTTCTCCATCCCCGGCGAAAGCTCAGTCGCCGCCAGACCGCCATGGCGGCAAAAACCCACGATATCGGCCAGAGCAGCCAGGCGAGGAGTCCTCGTCGCTGCCACTGGGCGCTGACCCAATGCACCAACGAGCCCGACAGACGCGGCACCAGCGCGCGCGAGCGCCCGCCCGCGGCAGGGCTGGGGGGGGATGAAGGTGTCGTCATCGGGACGGTTGACCCGCCGCGCCGTGGGCCGTCGTCGAGCGTGCGGCGAACGTCAGGCGAGACAGACCGGCCTCGCGGGCGGCTTCCATGACGTTGATGACCGACTGATGCGCGCTTTTGGCGTCGGCATTGATCACGACGACCGGCGACTCGGCGTCGGTGTTCGCGGGACCGGCCGCTTGACGCAGCGCTGCCGTAAGGCTCGCGACATCGCGCTGCGCGAGCGCGTGCCGGTCGATGGCGTAACTGCCGTCGGCGCCGACCGAGACCACGATCTGACGTGGCGGCACGACGGCCTTCTGTGCATCGGCCGTCGGGAGGTTGACCTTCAGCGCCGTGTAGCGCGTGTAGGTCGTGGTGACCATCAGGAAGATCAGAATGACCAGCAGCACGTCGATGAGCGGGATCAGGTTGATCTCCGGTTCGTCGCGTGTGGAGAGACCTCGACGGAAATTCATCGTGCGTCCCTCGGATCAATGCCGCGGCAGCGTGGCATCGAGGAAATGGACCGCCTGCGTCTCGAGTTCGACCAGGAACGCGTCGACACGGGTGCGGTAGTAACGATAGAAGATCATCGCGGGAATCGCGATCATCAGACCGAAGCCGGTGTTATAGAGCGCAACCGAAATGCCGTGCGCCAATTGCGCGGGATCCGTGCCCGAGGCGTCTTGCGCACCAAAGATTTCGATCATGCCGACGACGGTGCCGAACAGGCCCATCAGCGGTGCGACCGACGCGATGGTGCCCAGCGCGGGCAGAAAACGCTCCAGTTCGTGCGCGACAGCACGTCCGGTCTCTTCCAATGCTTCTTTCGCGCCTTCACGCGGACCCTGCGGGTTGTGGGCGACGTAGCGAACGCCGGTGGCGAGCACGCGCCCGAGCATCGAGCCGCGCGCCAACGCGTCGGTCGCGTCTTGCTTGCCCGAACCACGCCTGGCGAGCGTGATGGCATTTTCGAGCACGCCGCTCGGCAGCACGCGGGTGCGGCGCAGCGACAGGGCGCGCTCGACGATCAGGGCGAGCGCGAAAACGGAGGCGATGAGAAGCGGCCAGATGGGCCAGCCGGCGGCCTGGATAACGGCAAACAAGGACGACCTCTTACTTATTGCGGGGGATCGGGCAAACGAGTCCGAACTGTAGCTTGCAGGGGGGGGATGGGCAAGCACCGTTTTCCACACCACAGGCGCACAAGGATGTGGAAAAGCTTGGGATACATTCAGCAACTGATTGATGCGACGTGATTTTTTCCTCCGTGATGAAAAAATGGGCAGGAAAACGTTTCAGAAATGAACATATCCGCAAACTCACGATTCCCAGTCAATCGCCGCGCGCCTGTGGATAACTATGTGAACATGTCGGCGAATCAAGCGATCGCGTGACGATCGCGTTGATATCGCTTCACCGCATCGCCGCGAAGCGCTCCGCAAGGGCCGATAAATCAAGGGTTTGGCATCGGGGCGAAGGAAAAATGCGGCGACCGGGCGAGAAAACCCTTAAATTAGCGGGCCTGTGGACAGTTTTTTGCCGGCAAACACGCATGAACTTATCTTTCGACGACGCCCGGCCCGCTGGTGGCGCGGATCGCGTGCTAAGTGTTTCGGATTTGAACAAAGCCGTGGCCGGCGTGCTGGAGCGGAGCTTCCCCCTGGCATGGGTCAGCGGTGAAATTTCGAACTTCACGCGCGCGGCGAGCGGCCATTGGTATTTCTCGATCAAGGATGCGCAAGCGCAAATGCGCTGCGTGATGTTTCGCGGCCGCGCCCAGCACGCCGATTTCTCGCCGAAGGAGGGCGATCGGGTCGAAGTCCGCGCGCTGCTCTCCATGTATGTACCGCGCGGGGAGGTGCAGCTCAATGTCGAAGCGATCCGCCGCGCCGGGCAAGGCAATCTGTATGAGGCGTTTCTGCGACTCAAGGAAAAGCTGGCGGCGGCCGGGCTGTTCGACGCGGCGCGCAAGCGTGAGTTGCCGCGCTATGCCCGTCGCATTGGCGTCGTAACGTCGCTGCAGGCGGCAGCCCTGCGCGACGTGTTGACGACGCTCGCCCGGCGCGCACCGCACGTCTCGGTCGTGGTGTATCCCGCCCCGGTGCAGGGCGCCGATGCCGCCATGCGGCTCGCGGCGGCACTCGACACGGCCAACGCC
>NZ_KB290503.1:35965-65009 GCF_000282835.1 Pandoraea sp. B-6
CGACAGTGTGTCGCGCGCGCTGGTGTCGCCGCGCGAGCGTCTGGCGCGCCAGCGGGGCGAACTGGCGCACTTGGCCGATCGGTTGCGTCACGCGCTTGAGCGCCCGTTGGCCCAGCGCCGCGGCCGCTTCGAAATGCTGCGCCTGCGTCTGACGCGTGCCGTGCCCGGCATCGCCCCGCAACACGAGCGCGTTGTGCTCCTCTCGCAGCGCCTGCAAAACGCGATGTCACGCCGCACGGAGCGCTCGGTACAACGGCTGGCCGATGCCACGGCGCAACTCGAGCTGCTCAACCCGCGCCGCACGCTGCAGCGCGGTTATGCCGCCGTGCTCGACGCCAAGGGACAGCCGTTGCGCGACCCCCGCAAACTCCAGCGCGGCCAGCACGTGACGATGCATCTGGCCGACGGCGCGGCCGATGTGGGTATTGGTGATGTTCAGGTCAGGCTAGACGATACTTTTTAGCGGGGCTTGGTACGGCAATCCGGGGCAATCGCGGGCATCATGCGTCGATCAGGCGGTATTGGCCAGCAATCGTCGCGTTGCAGCCACCCGGTGCGGCCCGGCGAGTAACCGTGCGGTTTGCGGGGTTATCGCATCTGCCCTAGAATCGATGGCTCCGGATAACGCAAAATCGGGTTCCCCTCAGAGCACAAAGGACAATCGCCATGGAACACAAGCTCCCTGAACTGCCGTACGCCATCGACGCACTCGCGCCGACCATCTCCAAGGAAACGATGGAGTATCACTACGGCAAGCATCACCAAGCCTATGTGACCAACTTGAACAACCTGATCAAGGGCACCGAATTCGAAAGCGCCAGCCTCGAAGACATCATCAAGAAGTCGTCGGGCGGCGTGTTCAACAACGCGGCGCAGGTGTGGAACCACACCTTCTTCTGGAACACGCTGTCGCCGAAGGGCGGCGGTGCGCCGTCGGGCGATCTGGCCAAGGCCATCGACGCCAAGTTCGGCTCGTTCGACGCGTTCAAGGAAACCTTCTCGAAGTCGGCCGTCGGCAACTTCGGTTCGGGCTGGACGTGGCTTGTGAAGAAGGCCGACGGGTCGGTCGACATCGTCAACACCAGCAACGCCGCCACGCCGCTGACCGGCGCGGACAAGCCGCTGATCACGATCGACGTGTGGGAACACGCGTACTACATCGACTACCGCAATGCCCGTCCGAAGTTCGTCGAGGCATTCTGGAACCTGGTCAACTGGGACTTCGCCGCAAAGAACTTCGCGTAATCGAGGCCCCGGACGTTGCCGGTCGACGTCGGCAACGTGCCAACGAGGTGACGTCAGGCGCCCGACCCGAGCGTCCGGCGTCACCGGCAAAAAGAAAGCCCACCGCTCGCGGTGGGCTTTCTTTTTACTGCGGTTGCCAGACTGTAGGCATCTGCCCTGGGCTTGATGGCAATCAATATTTGCGGATCTGCGCGTCGTTAGAGTATGCGTTTCAAACTCACCGAACAATGTATGCCCGACCCTGCGCCAACGCACGCCATCCCCGTGGCGAGCGCGTCTTGCACCCGCGATGCCTCGCGGGCAGCGACCGGTCGCGACGCCTCGCACGACCGCACACAACCCCACTCGCACCGCCACTGGCTCGCAGACGCCCGTCTCATGCGCAGCCTGCCGCCCGCAGCGTGGGCACTCTTCCGGTTGGCCGAACATAAGCGCGGCGGCACCGCGACCCACATGTGGCGTGTCGGCGCGCTCACCTGGCGTTTCGCCCAAGCGTTGGGGATCCCAGCGGTCGAGGCGCAGGCCCTCGGGCTCGCCGCCGCGCTGCACGACACCGGCAAGCTGTGTGTTCCGAACGCGATATTGGAAAAGCCGGGCAAGCTGACGCCCGATGAGATTCGCGTGATGCGCATGCATCCGCAATCAGGAGCCGACATACTGAGCACGCTCGGCGGCGCAGCCTGCGCGTTGGCCGCGACGGTCGCCCGCACGCATCACGAGCGTTACGACGGCGGTGGCTATCCGGGTGCGCTGTCGGGAAATCGTATTCCCCTGGCGGGACGGATCGTAGCGCTGGTCGATGTGTTCGACGCGCTCGCGAGTCACCGTCCGTATCGCGCGGCACTCAGTCCCGCGCAGATCGTCGAGGCGATGCTCGCGGAGCGCGGGCGTCACTTCGATCCATGGCTGCTGGATCGTTTTCTCGAGCGCTCGCTCGGACCGGCGTTGCGGCTATCGAGCGGCGCGTACTGAGCGCAACGCCATCATTCAGCGCGGCAGGCCGGAGATCTTTGCGCCGGGGCCGATGTGTTTGCTTTTGAACCAGCCTTGATTCATTTCCAGCGCGTAACGCACGGCGGCGCGCGGGCAATGATTGTCCTCGGTCTGCGGCGCCATGTCTTCGATGTTGACGATCGTGCCGTCGTCGGCCAGGAACGCGATCGACAGTGGCAGATCGGTGTTCTTCATCCAGAAGCAGTGACCGGCGCGTTGTTCGAACACGAAGAGCATGCCGGCGTTGGCGGGCATCGTCGTGCGATACATCAGACCCTGTTCGCGGTCGGCCTCGTTGGCGGCGACCTCGGCCTTGATGAGATACATGCCGGCGGAGAGCTGAACGGTCGGGAACTGCCCGGCCTGCTTGATTTGTGCCGAGGCGCTGGCCGGCGCGATTGCCAGGACGGCGGCGGTAGCGGCAAATGTGGCGCTGGCGGCGAGCGCGGCCAGTTGACGTGGAATCCGGATCACAAACGGCTCCTGGAAAGATCGGGGGAACGTCAGGTACGTGGCGAGCCATTGTAGCCGCCGGGCGAAAAAAAAGCAGGCTGCGTGAGCAACCTGCTTATTACCATGCGTTGCGCAGCGAGGCTGCGCGACGTGGTACTTACTTGCTGGCAGCAGCCGGAGCTTCGGCAGCAGCAGCCTTCTTGGCCGCCTTCTTGTGCGACTTCTTGTGGGCCTTCTTGTGGGTCGACTTGGCAGCCGGCTTCGTAGCGGCAGCCGGAGCAGCAGCGTCAGCGGCCGGAGCCGAAGCTTGGGCGAACACGCCCGTTGCGAACAGGCCAGCGACCAGGGCAGCGATCAGTTTTTTCATGAGATTCCTCGTTGGAGCTCGATGTTGGGGTGATGTACTCGTTGACCCGCGAAGTGAGTCACTTCCTATAACGTCCGTTCAGGACATCGGTTGACAACCCGCTCGCGGATTTTTTCGGTGAAACGTATTACGGCTTGTTACCGACGGCCGGTTGCTTGGTGGCCGGCTTCTTGTGGTGATACTTCTTGTAGTGATGCTTCTTGTAGTGATGCTTCTTGTGTTTGGGGGCCATTTTCGCGGGGGCTGCGCGATCGGCCGCCGGTGCCGACATCGCGGGCGCCGCTGCTGCGGGTGCCGCCGGTGCGACGGGCGCCGTGGCCGGCGCCGATTGTTGGGCCATCGCGGCGCCGGACACGATCAGCCCGGCGGTCAGTGCAAGCAGCAGTTTCTTCATGACTTGGTTTCCTCGTTTCTGAGTGGTGCGTATGTTGCGCACCTGTTCCCTCAACGAGGTGAACGACGGCTTCGTTGACCGGGAAGTGTAAGTATTTGTTGCGGCAACTCGCACCATTGTCCCGGGACAAGCTTCAACGAAAAGACGTCAACCGGGCCGATCGCAATGCGAACCAGTCGCAGCGTCGGTTTGCCGACGGCGGCGGTCATGCGTCTGACCTGGCGGTTCTTGCCTTCGACGAGCGAGATTTCCAGCCAGTGGGTCGGGATGCTGGCGCGATAGCGGATCGGCGGGGGGCGTGGCCAGAGCTGGGCGGGCTCGGCGATCTCGCGTGCTTCGCACGGCAGCGTGACGAAGTCGCCCAGATCGAGGCCGGCGCGCAGACGTGCGACGGCCGCCTCGTCGTACTCGCCCTCGACCTGCGCCCAATACGTCTTTGGCAATTTGCGTTCCGGCTCCGCGATGCGGGCCTGCAGACGACCGTCGTCGGTGAGCAGCAGGAGTCCCTCGCTGTCGGCGTCGAGCCGTCCGGCCGGATAGACGCCCGGGCGCGTCACGCACTCGGCGAGCGTGGGACGTGTCGGATGCGGCGAAAACTGGCAGATCGTGCCGAAGGGCTTGTTGAGTGCGAGAAGTGTCATACCAAGGGAAGAAAATCGGAAGTTGCCGATGCCGTCGGGCGCGATCGGCGCTCGACCCGGGCTCGACCCCATGGCGCTACGCCCGCCGAGCGCGTACGGCGCTGGTCAGCCCCGTCATGTTAATGCATAATCGAGATCGTCAGTCTTATGTCTTATATAAGACTTGATTTGCGTCAACGCGCCCTACAACGCTGTGACTACAATAAAGCCGTAATGCGGCGAGCGGTGGCATCCTTCGCCCCGTTTGACGCGCACAGTCCGATTCATCCCATTGGAGCCCACCATGTCGTATCAGCACATCAAGGTCCCGGCAGGCGAGAAGATCACGGTCAACCAGGATTTCTCCCTGAACGTGCCCGACAATCCGATCATCCCGTACATCGAGGGCGACGGCACCGGCGTGGATATTACGCCGGTGATGCTCAAGGTCGTCGACGCGGCAGTGGCCAAAGCGTACGGCGAGAAGCGCAAGATCCATTGGATGGAAGTCTATGCCGGCGAGAAATCGACGCGCGTTTACGGACCGGATGTATGGCTGCCCGATGAAACGCTCCAGGTTGTCAAGGACTACGTAGTATCGATCAAGGGGCCGCTGACCACCCCCGTGGGCGGTGGCATTCGATCGCTCAACGTCGCGTTGCGCCAGCAGCTGGACCTTTATGTGTGTCTGCGTCCGGTGCAGTACTTCAAGGGCGTACCGTCGCCGGTGCGTCATCCCGAGAAGATCGACATGGTGATCTTCCGCGAGAACTCCGAGGACATCTACGCGGGCATCGAGTGGGAGGCGGAATCGGCCGGCGCGAAAAAACTGATTGCCTTCTTGCAGGACGAGATGGGCGTGACCAAGATCCGCTTTCCGCAGACGTCGGGGATCGGCATCAAGCCGGTCTCGCGCGAGGGTACCGAGCGACTGGTGCGCAAGGCGATTCAGTACGCGATCGACAACAATCGCGACTCGGTGACGATCGTTCACAAAGGCAACATCATGAAGTTCACCGAGGGCGGATTCCGCGATTGGGGATACGCGCTCGCCAAGAACGAATTCGGCGCGATGGAGATCGACGGCGGTCCGTGGTGCAAACTGAAGAACCCCAAGACGGGCAAGGAGATCACGATCAAGGACTCGATCGCGGATGCATTCCTGCAACAGATTCTGTTGCGCCCCGCAGAGTACGACGTGATCGCCACGCTCAACCTGAACGGCGACTACATCTCCGATGCGCTCGCCGCGCAGGTGGGGGGCATCGGAATCGCCCCGGGGGCGAACCTGTCCGACTCGGTTGCGATGTTCGAAGCGACGCACGGCACGGCGCCGAAGTACGCGGGCAAGGACTACGTGAATCCTGGATCGGAGATTCTCTCGGCCGAGATGATGCTGCGGCACATGGGCTGGACGGAAGCGGCGGATCTGATCATCGCGTCGATGGAAAAGTCGATCCTGTCGAAGCAGGTGACCTATGACTTTGCCCGCCTGATGGAAGGGGCGACGCAGGTGTCGTGCTCGGGCTTCGGCAACGTGATGATCGCCAACATGTGACGCGCCACGGGGTTGCCGCTGATTTGCCGCCGCTCGTTTGGCAACGCCGACGCTTCCGTCCGGGAGCGCTCGGCCTAGTGCACGACGACGGTGGTGCTCACGCGGTGGTCGCCGGTGCTTGGCACACGGCTCGTCAGTTCGCGCGGAAAACCGACGGTCCAGACGACGGTGTCCGTGCCCGGCGACGATCCCGCCTGATACCAGACGACCATGCCGGGAAAATGCATCGTCTCGCAGCGTTGTCCGTCCGGAACCACATAGTCGATCCATTCCGGCGTGACTTTACCGAGTGCGGGCGTCGAGTCGAGTTCGAACGTCGGCTGGCCCAACGAGCGGCACAGCACACTGAAGTTGGGTTGTACCCAGATCGCCACCTTCTCGCCGACGCCCACGCTTACCGCGAGGGTCGGCGGAGGATACGCTGACTGTGCATGCGCCGCGCCCGCCGTCAGCAGGCACGCGACGAGTACCATGACTCGCCATGCGGTCGTCGTGGTGTCCATGCCGGACCTCCCAACCCCCCCTTTTGTGGCCGACACGTGGGCGTTCTCCTTGCCCGCACAAGTCGTCGGCACAACGCTTTCATTACAGTGCATGCGTACGCGTAACGCAAGGGACGGGCGCGCAGCGCGCCGATCCGCGCGACCCGCTCGGTCTTCGACTCGGTAGCCTCACGCATGGTTGGTCGCAATGCGCACGGGGGAGCGATGCTGTCGAGGCCACTCACCGCCCGTCGAAATACGCGGCTAGGCGTTGGGCTTCGAACGCGTGGACAACGTGATCCACGAACACGCGTGTCCGCAGTGGCAGCTGTTTCTTGTTCGAATAGTAGATGGACACCCCGCCGTATTCCTCGAACCAGCCCGGCAACAGCCGTTGAATTCGACCGGACGCGAGTAGGGGCGCGGCATGCGGCATCGGTAGCAACGCCACGCCATAGCCCAGCGTGACGGCGTGCGCCATTGCCTCCGGGTCGTCGAAAATCATGCGGGTTCGCGCCTCGACGTTGACTCGCTCACCGATGGCGTTTCGCAAATCCCATGCGCGCAGCCGGCCCGACGTTCCGGAGCGCCGGACGATCGCGTCGAACGTCGCGAGTTCGGCGGGATGCCCCGGTACCTGACGCGCGCGCATATAGTCGGCCGACGCGCAAATCACGGCGTACGTCGGTGCCAGGCGCCGGGCGATGACGCCGGGGGTGAGTTCGATGCCGCCGCCTATCGCGGCGTCGAAGCCCTCGCTCACCACGTCCACGCCCCGGTTGTCGAATCGCCAATCCGGCACGACATCCGGATAGCGGGCAAGAAAGTCACCCAGCAGCGGCACGAGATACTGGCGGCCGAAGGCGTGGGCCACGCTCACCTTGAGGATCCCGGACGGGGTGCCTTCGCGCTCGGCGGCGCGTGAAAAGGCGTCGTTCAGGGCCGCGAACGGGCCATCGACGTCCAGCAGGAATCGCTCGCCGCCCGCCGTCAGTGTCAGGCTGCGAGTACTGCGGTGAAACAGCCGCAAGCCGAGCTGCCCCTCCAGCCGCGCCACATTCTTGCTCACCGCTGCAGGGGTCATCCCCAGTCGTCGCGCGGCCGCCGAGAAACTGCCCGCACGCGCACTCAGGACGAATGATTCGATCAGATGCAAGGCGTCCATCGTTCATCTATTCCCTGGGGTTGAAAGTGATGATAGGGATTATGGTCTAGTTGAGGTGTAATTTGCTCGCGATACTGGCTTCACCTCTTAACCGAATGGAGCAATGAGATGGCAACGAACTTTCGAGGCAAGGTAGCTTTCGTGACAGGCGGCTCGCGCGGTATCGGCGCGGCGATCGTGCAGCGGCTCGCGCACGGTGGTGCCACGGTTGCGTTCACGTACAAGGGATCGAAGGCCGCGGCGCAGGATCTGGTCGAGCGCATTCAGGCGTCCGGCGGGCGTGCCATGGCCTTGCATGTGGATGCAGCAGACGCCACCGCCCTGACCCAGGCAATCAACGATGCCGCCCACGCGCTCGGCAAGATCGACATTCTGGTGAACAATGCCGGCGTGTTTTCGATGGCATCGGTGGCCGACCTTGCGCTGGAGGAATTCGACCGCATGCTCGATGTGAACGTGCGCGCTGTGTTCGTGGCCTCGAAGGCGGTACTTGCGCACATGGGCGAGGGCGGTCGCATCATCAATATCGGCTCGTGCAACGCGGAGCGCATGCCGTTTGCGGGCGCCGCGACGTATGCAATGAGCAAGGCGGCACTGGTCGGCCTGGTCAAGGGCATGGCGCGTGACCTTGGACCGCGCGGCATTACGGTCAACAACGTGCAGCCGGGCCCGACGAATACCGACATGAATCCCGCCACCGGGGATTTCGCGGCGACCATGCACGACCTGATGGCGCTCAAGCGTCATGCGCATCCCGAGGAAATCGCAGCGATGGTGGCTTATGTCGCCAGCGACGAGGCGGGTTTCGTGACGGGTGCCAGCCTGACCATCGATGGCGGTTTCAACGCGTGATTCGGAACGGGGCGGCAGCTCGCCGCCTCACTCCGAGAACAGCTCGAACAGGAGCGCGCGCATCCACTGGCTTGCCGGTTCGCGGTGATAGCGCGCGTGCCAGAACAGGTTGATCTGGACGTCCGGTAGGTCCAGCGGATGGTCGACGTAACGCAAGCCGAAGTGCTGCGCGCTGCGCTGGGCAAACTTCTCCGTCACCGTGGCGATGAGATCCGTGGCGTGCAGAATGTCGGCGAGCGCGACGAAGTGCGGCACGCGCAGCCGGATGTTGCGCTGTACGTGAGCGCGCGCCATGAAATCGTCGACCCGGCCGTGCCCGGTGCCGGCGGCGACCACCATTACCTGCTCGGCGTGCTCGAAATCCTCGCGCGCCATCCTCGCCGTCGCCGGTCGGTCGAGCGGATGCCCGGGGCGAAACATGCACACATACTTCTGCCGAAACAGACGCCGCTGGAAAAACTCCGTCGTCAGATCCGGCAGATGCCCCACGGCGAGATCCACCTGACCCGCCGCCATCTCCTCCTGCAAGTTGACCGCCGTATTGCGCACCGTGCTGATCGTAATGCCCGGTGCCCGCTCGCCAAGCGCGTGCATGAGCCTGGGCAGGAAGTGCACTTCTCCGATGTCCGTCATGGCGATTTGAAACGCGCGCTGGCTCGTTGCCGGATCGAAGGCGAGCTGACGATTGAAGACCCCGTGCAGCGCATCCAGCGCCGCGGCGACCGGTTCGGCCAGTTCGATGGCCATCGGGGTCGGCAGCATGCCGCGCGAGGTGCGGATGAACAATTCGTCGTTGAACAACTTGCGCAGGCGCGCGAGCGAATTGCTGATCGCGGGTTGCGTCACGCCAAGCGTCTCTGCCACGCGAGACACGCGTCGCGCGTTGTACAGATGCTGGAAGACCACCAGCAGGTTCAGGTCGACGGAATGCAGGTCCATGGGAAGGAACGCGTCTCGATGCTCAGTTAAATCACTGAGATTTATAGGACATATAACCTGAATTCTATTGGTTTATAACGCGGCTTGCGAGATGCTTCTTGCAAACGGCGTCCAAACGCCACGCGCGGTGCCCGAGGCGGGTGCCGTCAGAACGGAGACCCTCCCCATGCAAGTTCACGTGCAGCCACTCGGCGAACGCTTCGAGGTCGCGCCCGGCGACAATTTGCTCAAAGCCCTCACCGATCGTCAGATCCCGATGTCGTACAGTTGCCTGTCCGGACGCTGCGGCACCTGCCGCTGTCGCGTCGTTTCGGGGGCCGTGCGCGAAGCCGAAGGCGTCGAATATCGTCATCACGATGGCGATGGCGATGGCGATGGCGATGGCGATGGTCTGGCGGGGCGGGCGGGGCGCACGGCATCCCCTGCGCGTTACGTGCTCGCGTGCCAGTCGACCGTCCACGGCGACTGCGAGATCGCCTTGCCGGATGTCGATGAAGTCGTCGTGCATCCCGCGAAAATTCTCAAGGCGACGGTGCTCGCGATCGAACCACTGACCCACGACATCAAGCGCCTGGTGCTCACGACGGCGAAGCCGCTCAGTTTTTCGCCCGGTCAGTACGCCACGCTGCAATTCACCCCCGCGCATATCCGGCCATATTCCATGGCCGGACTCGATGCCGACGACACGCTCGAATTTCACATCCGCCGGGTGCCCGGAGGGGCCGTGACCGGCTATGTCGACGAACAGCTCAAGGTCGGCGATGCCGTGCGGGTATCGGGCCCGCTTGGCACGTCGTATCTGCGCACGCGGCACGACGGGCCGATGCTTTGCGTCGCCGGCGGCACCGGCCTGGCGCCGGTGCTGTCGATCGTGCGCGGGGCGCTCGCCCGTGGCATGACCAACCGCATCGACATTTATGTCGGCGCGCGCTCGCCGGCGGACGTGTATGGCCTTACGTGGCTGCGCGAACTCGCGTCGCGTCACGACGGCATTCGCCTGCATGTCGTGACGACGACCGACGCTCCGGGCGCACCCATCACACCCATCGCACCCGACGCACCGAATCCGGGATTCCGCCTGGGGCATGTCACGCACGCGCTCGCTGCCGATTACGTCGGCCCCGATGCGCTCTCGGGCTGGCGCGCCTATTTGTGCGGCGCGCCGCCGATGGTCGACGCCGCCACCCGGCTGCTGCGCGAGCGCGGTGTTGATGCCGCCCATATCTATGCCGACGCGTTTTACGCGAAGGTGGCATGACGGCCGGTGAAGTTCCCGCCAGCAGCGCACTGGCGCGTTCCCGGTCTTTCCCGCATCCCCCTCAGGAGACGATCATGAGTACCACACCGCAGACTGCCGAGTTCGACCCGGCGCCGTGCGCCGGCGCGCAGCCGTCGGATGTCTGGCCCGCCGAGGGCTCGAGCCGCATCCCCTTTCGCGTCTATACGGACGCAGAACTGTATCGGCGCGAGCTGGACGCCTGCTTCTACCGCAACCACTGGAACTACGTCGGGCTGGAAGCCGAAGTGCCGAATCCGGGCGATTTCAAGCGCACGGTGATCGGTGAGCGCTCCGTCATCGTGACGCGAGATGCCGCGGGGGACATCAACGTCGTCGAAAACGTCTGCGCGCATCGTGGCATGAAGTTCTGTCGCGAAAAGCGCGGCAACCGCACGGACTTCCACTGCCCATATCACCAGTGGAACTACGACCTGAAGGGCAATCTGCAGGGCGTGCCGTTCCGGCGCGGCGTGAAGCAGGACGGCAAGATCAACGGCGGCATGCCGAAGGATTTCAAGCCGGAAGATCACGGCCTCACCCGGCTCAAGGTCGCCACGCGCGGCGGCGTGATTTTCGCGTCATTCGATCACGACATCGAATCCCTCGAGAACTTTCTCGGGCCGGAGATCTGCGCCTACTTCGATCGACTGTTCAACGGGCGAAAGCTCAAACTGCTCGGCTACAACAAGCAGCGCATCCCGGGGAACTGGAAGCTGATGCAGGAGAACATCAAGGACCCCTACCACCCAGGTCTCTTGCACACGTGGTTCGTCACGTTCGGGTTGTGGCGCGCGGATAACAAATCGCGTCTGGTGATGGACGAGCACGGGCGTCATGCCGCGATGGTGTCCACGCGCGGGCAGGGCGGTGGCGGGGAAGTGACCTCGGGGGTGTCGAGTTTCAAGGCGTCGATGTCGCTCAACGACACGCGCTTTCTCGACATCGTGCAGGAAGACTGGTGGAAGGGGCCGACGGCCGTGCTCATGACGCTTTTCCCCAGCGTGATTCTGCAGCAACAAGTCAACTCGGTCTCGACGCGTCACATCCAGCCGCGCGGCCACGATGCGTTCGACTTCGTCTGGACGCATTTCGGTTTCGAAGACGACACCGAGGAAATGACGCAGCGCCGTTTGCGTCAGGCCAATCTGTTCGGCCCGGCCGGCTTTGTGTCGGCCGACGACGGCGAGGCCATCGAGTGCTCGCAGGAAGGTTTCGCGCAGAAGCCCTGGCACCGCGCCCTCGCCGAGTTGGGCGGCACAGGGGTGGAGAACACGGAACACATGGTGACGGAAACCCTGATTCGCGGCATGTACGCCTATTGGCGCCGCGTCATGGGCGTTTGAGGAGACGACGCGATGGTGGATTTTGCAACGTTTCAGGCCGTGATCGACCTCAACGCCGCTTATGCGGCGGCGCTCGACACGCAGCAGTGGGATGCCTGGCCCGCCTTCTTCCTGGATGACTGCGTGTATCGCATTCAGCCGCGCGAGAATTTCGAGATGGGCCTGCCGCTGGCGACCCTGTCGTTCGAGAGCCGCGGCATGCTGCGCGATCGCATCTATGGCATTCGCGACACGCTGTTCCACGACCCTTACTACCAGCGCCACGTGATCGGACTGCCGGCCATTCGGCGACGCGACGACGACACGCTCCAGGTCGAGGCCAACTACGCCGTATTTCGGACGAAGCCGGATCAGCTCACCGACATTCTGTCGGTCGGGCGCTATCTGGACGTCGTCAAACGAACGGGCGACGGATGGAAATTCGCGTCCCGCCAATGCATTTTCGACAGCGAGATGATTCCCAACTCGCTGATCTATCCGATCTGAAGCGAGGCACACGATGAGCGGCAACTGGATTGAGGCGGCGTCGCGCGACGCCATTCCCGAGGACGACGTGATCGGCGTGATCGTGGGCGGACGGGAGATTGCCCTGTACGGCGTGGACGGCGAGGTGTATGCCACGGACAACGCCTGCACACACGGAAACGCCCGCCTGTGCGACGGCTTTCTCGACGGGCACGAGATCGAGTGCCCCCTGCATCAGGGGAAATTCGACGTGCGAACCGGCGCAGCGATGTGCGCGCCGCTCACCGCAGCAGTGAGGCGCTATCCGATTCGCATCGAGGCCGATAAGGTCTACGTCGATCTGAGCTAACGCTTTTGCCGTGAGACCGGTGGGTTGCCCCGCCTAGGGGCAACACGACTGCACGGGCCGCCTATCGAACTTGAGAGGGTTCGGGGCGGCCCGTCGCATTTCCGCGGCGGGGCCGCCGGTCAACGCTACGGTGGGGAGCGATGTGCACATGGCGAAGTATCATTTGTTGCATTTTTATTTTGCATGAAACAAATAATATTCATGCGTGAGTCGCATAGCTGTCACGGATTCGGTTTGCACAGTCCTTAAACAACCCGTTCATTCCGATACTTAACTCGCGACGATTGAGTCGTGGTTGACCGGCCGGCTGCATAGGAATGCCGAGTCAAATTGATCGAATGCGTAATGGGTTTCCGCAGAGCAACAATGTCCGGTCCCATTTTAATTTGGGAGCGGAATATATCGATGAAGCCAGGTAGCAAATGGATTAAACGCCATCGCGTTTCAAAAAGCTGCCGGGCCGGAGTGGAATGCGGCGTCGGTTTTGATATTCGCAAAGCGAACTGCAAAATTCACCGGTGCGTGTTGCATTGTTGCGACGCAATAAAAAACCCGGCCGGAGCCGGGTCTTCAATACGACGAGCGGCGCTACCTCAGGCGGGCGCCTGAATGTTCGAAGCCTGCTTGCCCTTCGGGCCTTGAACGACCTCGAACTGCACCTTTTGACCTTCCTTGAGGGTCTTGAAGCCGTTCATCTGAATAGCCGAGAAGTGCGCGAACAGATCTTCGCCACCCTCATCCGGCGTGATGAATCCAAAACCCTTGGCGTCGTTAAACCATTTGACCGTACCGGTTGCCATACGAACTTCCCCTGAACAATTACGACTACTACATATCACCGCAACAACGAGCACATCTGAAAATCCCGCCGGCTGGCGGCGGCTTCTTAGGCTCACCCAGGCATCTTTTCTTTTAAAACCCTTATTGAGGAAAAGCGCCACGTTGATTGTTTTCGCTAACTACCAATAGTGTCAAGCCCTTTTTGAACGATAGAAGTTGTGCTCGATCAGGTTTTACCCTGATGCTTGTGCGTGCGCCGGGCCTGCGGAGACACGCCCTTGAAATTTGGGTTAAGCTGACTCATATGGGTGTGGCACGCCCCGGTGGTCGGGGCTGCGGCGCCTTGCTGGACAACGCGCGGAACGACGAGTGTTGGCATTCCGGTGGACGACCGGACGGCAGGCGGCAATCGGGACGCCGATGGCTTGCTGAACCCGGGAGTTGTTTAGAATCCACGTATGGCAACCTTACCGACAACGCATGACGACACCGTACAGGAGCGGCAGGAGCAACAGCTCAAGCCGCCATCGATGTACAAGGTGGTACTGTTGAACGACGATTTCACCCCGATGGAATTCGTGGTGATGGTCATTCAGGAATATTTCAATAAGGACCGGGAGTCTGCCACGCAGATCATGCTCAAGGTTCACCGAGAGGGCAGGGGAGTTTGTGGGGTCTTTACGCGCGACGTCGCGGCGACCAAAGTTGAGCAAGTTGTTAGCCATGCAAGGCAGTCCGGGCACCCGCTGCAGTGCGTGATGGAGGAAGCATGATTGCCCAGGAATTGGAAGTCAGCCTGCACATGGCGTTTATGGAAGCGCGCCAGGCAAGACACGAATTCATCACGGTCGAGCACCTGTTGCTCGCCCTGTTGGATAACCCGACCGCTGCCGAAGTGTTGCGCGCCTGCGCCGCAAATCTTGAGGATTTACGGCAGAACCTGCGCAACTTCATCGCCGACAATACGCCGACGGTGCCGGGTAGCGACGAGGTCGACACACAGCCCACGCTCGGGTTCCAGCGCGTGATTCAACGCGCCATCATGCACGTGCAATCGACTTCCAACGGCAAGAAGGAAGTGACGGGCGCCAACGTGCTGGTCGCCATCTTCGGTGAAAAGGACTCCCACGCGGTCTACTACCTGCAGCAGCAGGGCGTGACGCGTCTGGATGTCGTCAATTTCATCTCTCACGGCATTACCAAGACGGGCGCGCCCGGCGAGTCGGCCAAGGCCGGCGAAGGCAGTGCCGAAGGGGAAGAGGGGGCGAACGCCAAGGAGAGCCCGCTCGCGCAGTACACCCAGAACCTCAACCAGCTGGCGCGCGACGGCAAGATCGATCCGCTCATCGGGCGCGAGGCGGAAGTCGAGCGCGTGGTGCAGGTGCTGTGCCGCCGCCGCAAGAACAACCCGCTGCTCGTCGGCGAAGCCGGCGTGGGCAAGACAGCCATCGCAGAAGGCCTCGCCTGGCGCGTGACGCGCGGCGAAGTGCCCGAGATCCTGCAGGACGCCACTGTCTACTCGCTCGACATGGGCGCATTGCTCGCCGGCACGAAGTATCGCGGTGACTTCGAGCAACGCCTGAAGGCGGTGCTCAAGGAACTCAAGGAGCGCAACAACGCGATCCTGTTCATCGACGAGATTCATACGCTGATTGGCGCGGGCGCCGCGTCGGGCGGCACGCTCGACGCCTCGAACCTGCTCAAGCCGGCGTTGTCGTCGGGGCAGCTCAAGTGCATCGGCGCCACGACCTTCACCGAGTATCGCGGCATTTTCGAAAAGGACGCCGCGTTGTCGCGTCGTTTCCAGAAGATCGATGTGAACGAGCCGACCGTCGAGCAGACCGTGCAGATCCTGCGCGGGCTGAAGTCGCGTTTCGAAGAGCACCACGGCGTGAAGTACTCGTCGAGTGCACTGTCGGCCGCGGCCGAGCTGTCCGCCAAGTTCATCACCGACCGTCACCTGCCTGACAAGGCCATCGACGTGATCGACGAAGCCGGCGCCGCCCAGCGCATTCTGCCGAAGTCCAAGCAGAAGAAGACGATCGGCAAGGGCGAGATCGAGGACATCGTGTCGAAGATTGCGCGCATTCCGGCGCAGAGCGTGTCGGCCGATGACCGCGGCAAGCTCCAGACGCTCGACCGCGACCTCAAGAGCGTGGTGTTCGGGCAGGACCCGGCCATCGACGCCTTGTCGGCCGCAATCAAGATGTCGCGCGCCGGGCTGGGCAAGACGGACAAGCCGATCGGCGCGTTCCTGTTCTCGGGCCCGACCGGTGTCGGCAAGACCGAAGTCGCGAAGCAGCTCGCCTTCACGCTGGGCATCGAGCTGATCCGCTTCGATATGTCGGAGTACATGGAACGTCACGCGGTGAGTCGTCTGATTGGCGCGCCCCCGGGGTATGTGGGGTTCGATCAGGGCGGGCTACTCACCGAAGCCGTCACGAAGAAGCCCCATTGCGTGCTGCTGCTCGACGAAATCGAGAAGGCGCACCCGGACATCTTCAACGTGCTGCTCCAGGTGATGGACCACGGCACGCTCACCGACAACAACGGTCGCAAGGCGGATTTCCGTAACGTCATCGTCATCATGACGACGAATGCGGGCGCGGAGACGATCAACCGCGCGAGCATCGGTTTCACGAACGAGCGTCAGGCCGGCGATGAAATGGCCGACATCAAGCGCATGTTCACGCCGGAGTTCCGCAACCGTCTGGACGCGATCATCAGCTTCAAGCCGCTCGACGAACAGATCATCCTGCGCGTGGTCGACAAGTTCCTCATCCAGCTCGAAGACCAGTTGCACGAGAAGAAGGTCGAAGTGGTCTTCACCGACAAGCTGCGCGCGTTCCTGGCGAAGAAGGGCTTCGATCCGCTGATGGGTGCGCGTCCGATGCAGCGTTTGATCCAGGACACGATCCGTCGTGCGCTGGCCGACGAATTGCTGTTCGGGCGTCTGACCAGCGGCGGGCGCGTCACCGTGAATCTGGATGAGCACGATCAGGTACAACTGTCGTTCCCGCAGGATGGCAACGCCCGTGCCGAACCGGAAGCGGCCGAAGTCGAGTAATCGTCACGGCATCGCCCAATGAAAAAGCGCCGCTTCATGCGGCGCTTTTTCGTGGTCCTCGTCGGCCGGGTCGCGCCGCCGCCGCGTGGCGTCAGTGCTTGCCGGTGCTGCCGAAACCGCCCGCGCCGCGATCGCTCTCGGGGAACGCGTCGACGAGGTTGAACGTGGCCTGCACGACCGGCACGATCACCAGTTGCGCCAGACGCTCGAACGGATTCAGCACGAACGGCACATGACCCCGGTTCCAGGTCGAGACCATCAATTGGCCCTGGTAATCCGAGTCGATCAGTCCCACTAGATTGCCAAGCACGATGCCGTGTTTGTGGCCGAGGCCCGAGCGCGGCAGGATCAACGCAGCGTAGCCGGGATCGGACAGATGAATCGCCAGCCCCGTCGGCACGAGCACCGTCTGTCCCGGTTCAATGGTCATCGGTGTGTCGAGGCACGCCCGGAGATCGAGCCCGGCACTGCCCGGCGTGGCATAGGCGGGCAACTGCGAGCGCAGGCGTTCGTCGAGAATCTTGACGTCGAGGTTCATGGTCGTATGGCGTTGGATGAGGGATGGCTGTCGAAAAATGCGGCCAGGGACGCTTCGCGCACAGGCGGGCGCGTCTCCGGTGCCCGTCAGTCGGCGCTGCGCAACGAAAACGCTTGCGCGAGCAGTTCATGTGAGCGCAGCCGGGCGCGATAACTGCCGGCCACGGTCAACACGACAATTTCGTCGGCCTCGAACTGTTCCTGCAACGCCAACACGCGTTCAGTCACGCGCTCTGGGGTGCCGATGATACTACGCGGCTTCTCGCGCGCGATCACGGACAACTCCCGCTCACGATACTGTGCCATGGCCTGCGCGCCTTGCTCAAGGCTCGGAATCGGCTCGTTCATGCCGTAAGCCATCTGCACGCGCCGAAGGTCTACGCCGGCCTCCAGGGCTTCGGCCTCGGCGTCGGTATCGGCACAGATGACGAAGAGCGCCACGGCGCAATAGGGTTTGCGCGGCGCGCCCGGCGTGAAGCGCTCGCGGTACGCCTGCGTAACGCGATGGCCATCATGGGCATTGATGAAGTGGGCGAAGCAGTAGCGCAGACCGAGCTGCGCGGCAAGCAGGCCACCGAACTCGCTCGAGCCCAGTACCCACAGCTCGGGGCGTGTTGCCACCGCCGGCTGCAGCAGCACGTCGCGGTATGGGTGATCGTCGGCCAGCGTGTCGTTGAATAGGCCGGCCAGCTCTGCCACCTGTTGCGGGAAGTGCTCGCCGGCGTCGTACGGCCCTTTCGCCACGGCGCGCGCCGTGCGCATGTCGCCGCCGGGGGCACGTCCGACGCCAAGGTCGATGCGATTCGGAAACAACGCCTCGAGCGTCAGAAATTGCTCGGCCAACTTGAACGGGCTGTAGTACGGCAGCATGACGCCGCCCGAGCCGACCCGCAGGTGCTTCGTCACGCTGGCGAGCCGGGCGATCATGACCTCCGGTGCCGGATTGGCCACACCACGCAATCCGTGATGCTCCGCGCACCAGTAGCGCGTGTAGCCCAGGTCGTCGGCGGCCTGCGCCAGTTCCACGGTCGCTGCGATGGCGTCCGCCACACTGTGGCCGTGAATTACGGGAGTTTGATCGAGGATCGACAGCTTGATGCGTGCCGCGGCCGTAGTCGTCATGAATTCGAGGCTCCAAGTCGATGGCGTCGGGCCATCGACGTCGTCGTGGTGCGGAATCAGTGGCCGCTGCCGGCGGACGAATCCGCCGGTGTCGCGACCGGGCCTGCGTGCGGCAGGCGCGCAATCATGAGAATCGCGACGATGCCGCCGAGGGCACCGCACAGGAAGATCGAGGCATAGCCGAAATAGTTGGCGACGAGACCGGCCATCGGACCGATCAGCCCAAGCGCCAGATCGAAGAATGCCGAGTAGGCCGCCAGCGCCGCGCCGCGGTTCTGCGGCGGGACCTGACGCAGCGCCTCCACGCCGAGGGCCGGGAAGACCAGCGAGAAGCCCACGCCGGTGAGTCCGGCGCCCACGAGGGCCATGTCCGGGTTCACCGCGCCCCACAGCAGGAACTGGCCGATGGCGCTGAACACGAGCGAGGCCATAGCCACGCGGCGTCCGCCGAATCGATCGACGGCGTGCGCGAGCACGATCCGTATGCCGATAAAGCATGCGCTATAGAGCGTGAGCGCGAACGCGGCACCCGACCAGCCGTGGCTCGCATAGTACAGCGTGATGAACGCGGCAATGACGGCATAGCCGATGCTGCCCAGCGTCATGGCCAGTCCCGGGCGCCATACCAGTCCCACCACACGGAAGAACGGCAAGCGATTCCCGCCAATGGGCGCGGCTGCTGGCAGACGCAGCGCGATCGCGAACGCGATGGCGGGCAGCGCGATGTTCACCAGCGAGACCGCCGTAAAGCCGGCCGATTGCAGCAGGTAGGCCCCGAACGGGGCACCGATGGCGATCGCCGTGTACATGGACACGCCTTGCCACGAAATCGCCTTGCTGGCGTGGGCGGCGCCGAGCAGGCCGATGCCCCACGACATGCCGCCGGTCAGGATCAGGCTTTCGCCGAAGCCGAGCACAACGCGTCCCGCGATGAGAATGCCCAGCGCAAGTGCCGGGTGCGGCACCATCGACGCCGCCAGATAGAGCACGCCCGCCACGCCGCAGCCGCACAGGCCGGTCAGCACGGCGCGGCGCGGGCCGCGGGTGTCGACGGTGCGTCCGGCGTAGGAGCGCAGCAGCAATGTGACGACCGACTGGATGCCGATGGTCACGCCCACCACGAAGGCGCCGTAGCCGAGCGTTTCGTGCACGTAGACCGGCAGTACGGGCAGCGGCATGCCGATCGTCATGAAACCGAAGAACATGATTGCGGCGAGCATGCTCAGGGTCCCGTAGACACTGACGGCGGGCCGCGCGGAGGTAGGAGGTTGCGTCATTGGGCTTGTTATTGTTTGCGATGGCCTTCGAGGGCCGACGGCGGAAGGGCCGAAGGGCCGCGGTGCTGAGGCCGTGACGTCGAGCGTTGCCGCCAGTCTGTCAGCGTCGTCGGACAACGACGATGACAGACGAGACACCGATGAGACGGTGTGCGGCGCGTGGTTGGGCGCAGACGATCGTCAGCCCGGCGCGCGCGAGGGAAGCCGGGCGGCGATTTCGGCGATCAGGCGTTGGGCGAGCGATGCCTTGTCGGCACGTGGCAGGTGTTGCTGCCCGGCCTCGTCGAACAGGATGACCTCATTGTCGTCCTGCCCGAACGTGGCCGGCCCGAGATTGCCGACGAGCAGCGGCACCTGCTTGCGTTTGCGCTTCTGGGCGCCATGCGTCTCCAGATCGCCTGACTCGGCTGCGAACCCCACGCAGTAGGGCGGCGTCGGCAGCTGCGCGACGGCCGCGAGGATGTCGGGGTTCTGCACGAATTCGAGCGTCGGCACGTCGGCGTCGCCCGCCTTCTTGATCTTGTCGCGGGCTACATCGCGCACGCGCCAATCGGCCACGGCGGCCACCGCGATGAAGATGTCGTTGTGCGAGATGTCGGCCATCACGGCGTCATACATTTGCTGCGCCGTCTGGACGTTGCGGCGCGTGACGCCGTAGGGCGTCGCCAGCGAGCACGGGCCGGCGATCAGATGCACCTCGGCACCGGCCTGCGCCGCGGCACGCGCGAGCGCGAAGCCCATCTTGCCGCTGGACAGGTTGGTCAGGCCGCGGACCGGGTCGATGGGCTCGAAAGTCGGGCCGGCGGTAATTAGCACGCGGCGCCCGGCGAGTCGCTTGGGCTGGAAGAAGCTGGCAAGCGCCTCGAACAGGTCCTCCGGTTCGAGCATTCGTCCGTCGCCGATTTCGCCGCAGGCCTGCTCGCCGCTGCCGGGGCCGAGGATCGCGACGCCATCGCCGCGCAGCGTCGCCGCATTGCGCTGAGTGGCCGGGTTGGCCCACATCTGACGGTTCATTGCGGGCGCCACCAGCAGCGGGCAATCGCGCGCCACGCACAGCGTGGACAGCAGATCGTCCGCCATGCCGTGCGCGAGCTTGGCGAGAAAGTCGGTGGAGGCCGGGGCGATGAGAATGGCGTCGGCCTCGCGCGAGAGGTCGATGTGCGCCATGTTGTTGTCGATGCGGCCATCCCACTGACTGGTGAAGACCGGGCGGCCGGAGAGCGCCTGCATCGTGAGCGGGGTGATGAATTGCGTGGCGGCCTCGGTCATCACGACCTGCACCGTCGCACCGGCCTTGATGAGCAACCGGGTGAGTTCGGCCGACTTGTAGCAGGCAATGCCGCCGGTCAGGCCGAGAACGATGGTCTTGCCCGCAAGTTCACCGCGATCCATAGGAAGTGCCTCCTCCAAAGTGCTGCGCGGCGCCTCCTGGGCGCCGCGACGGTGTTTTGCCTCGATCCGCGGTGCGCTATTTGCCGCGCCGCACGCGTCGCAGCTCGTCGATCACCAGCAGTACGGCGCCCACGCAAATTGCCGAGTCAGCCATGTTGAACGCCGGCCAATGCCAGCCGCCGACGTGAAAGTCCAGAAAGTCGATCACGTGGCCGTAGATCACCCGATCGATCACGTTGCCCAGCGCGCCGCCCAGAATCAGCGAGAGCGACAGGCAGAACATCTTCTGGCCGTGATGGCGCTTGAGCAGGAAGATGATCACGGTCGCCGCCACCAGACCGAGCAGCGTGAAGAACCAGCGCTGCCAACCGCCCGCGGCCGCCAGGAAGCTGAACGCCGCGCCCTTGTTGTACACCAGCACCAGATTGAAGAACGACGTCAACGGATGAAACTCGCCGTACTGGAACGTCTTCAGAATCGTCAGCTTGGTGACCTGATCGATCAGGATCGCGATGACCGCGACCCCAAGCCACGGGGCCAAGCCATAAGCGGCGCCACCCCGCGCGCCCCCATTGCCATTGCTGCGTCGTGCGCCCGTACGGGCGCCTGCCTTGCTTGCCATTATGCCGCGCTCCGGTGTTCGCCGCTGCCGAACAGATTCGACACGCAGCGGCCACAAAGGGTGGGATGGGCCGCGTCTGCGCCCACGTCTTCGCGATAGTGCCAGCAACGCTCGCACTTCTGGTGCGAGGACGGCGTGACCATCACGCCTTCGTCGGCTTCGGTCGCCACCTGCGTGACGGCCGCCGCCGATGTGATCAGCACGAAGCGCAGGTCGTCGCCGAGGCTCGCCAGCACCTCGTACTTGCGCCCCGAGACGCGCACGTCGACTTCGGCCTGCAGCGACGAACCGATCTGCTCCGCCGCGCGTGCCTCTTCGAGCGCCTTGGTGACGTCGCCGCGCACCGTGCGCAGGAGGTACCACTTCTCAAGCAGACGCGAGCCTTCCGCGACGTCCGGATAAGCGTAGTACGTCTCCGTGAAGATCGTGTCATTGCCCGGCTGGAACACCTGCCATGCTTCTTCGGCCGTGAACGACAGGAACGGGGCCATGAGCTTGAGCAGGCCATGCGTGATGTGGTACAGGGCGTTCTGGGCGGCGCGGCGGGCCGGCGAGTCCGGTGCGCTCGTGTACAGACGATCCTTCAGAATGTCGAGGTAGAAGCCGCCGAGGTCCTCGGAGCAGAACGTCTGGAGCTTGGCCACGACCGGATGGAACTCGTAGCGGTCGTAGTGGCCGAGCACTTCGGTTTGCAGCGACTGGGCCAATGCCACGGCGTAGCGGTCGATTTCCAGCCATTGGTCGGCCGGCAGCGCGTGCTTCGCGTGGTCGTAATCGGCCAGATTCGAGAGCAGGAAGCGCAGCGTGTTACGGATACGGCGATACCCTTCGGTGACGCGCTTGAGGATTTCGTCCGAGATCGACAGCTCGCCCGAGTAATCGGTCGACGCCACCCACAGGCGGATGATTTCGGCACCGAGCTTGTCTGCGACGTCTTGCGGCAGAATCGTGTTGCCGATCGATTTCGACATCTTGCGGCCCTGACCGTCGACCGTGAAGCCGTGCGTGAGCAGCGCCTTGTATGGCGGGCGGCCGTCGATCATCGAGGCCGTGAGCAGCGACGAATGGAACCAGCCGCGGTGCTGATCCGAGCCTTCCAGATACAGGTCGGCCGGGAAGCCCAGCTCATGCGCGTGCGAGCCGCGCAGCACATGCCAGTGCGTCGTGCCCGAGTCGAACCACACGTCGAGCGTGTCGCGGTTCTTCACGTAATCCTTGGCCTCGTCGCCGAGCAGCTCAACCGGGTCGAGCGTTTGCCACGCTTCGATGCCTTCGGTTTCCACGCGCTTGGCCACGGCTTCGAGCAGTTCCGGGGTGCGCGGATGCAGCGCGCCGGTTTCCCTGTGCACGAAGAAGGCCATCGGCACGCCCCATTGGCGCTGGCGCGAGAGCGTCCAGTCCGGGCGGTGCGCGATCATGTTGTGCAGACGCTGCTTGCCCCACGCCGGGAAGAACTCGGTGGCTTCGATGCCGGCGAGCGCGATCTCGCGCAGGGTGTTGCCGCCGCCCGGCGCGCCGTCGACCGGCTTCACGTCCATGCCCGCGAACCACTGGTTCGTCGCGCGATAGATGATCGGGGACTTGTGACGCCAGCAGTGCATGTAGCTGTGCGTGTACTTGAACGAGTGGAACAGTGTACCGGCTTCGCGCAGCGCTTCGACGATCTGCGGGTTGGCGTCCCAGATAGACTGGCCGCCGAACAGCGGCAGGCTGTCCTGATAGTGTCCGTCGCCCAGCACCGGCATGCGGATATCCGCGTCGGACATGCCATGCGCCTTGCACGACACGAAGTCTTCCACGCCATAGGCGGGGGCCGAGTGGACGATGCCCGTCCCCGTTTCGGTCGTCACGTAGTCGCCGAGATAGACCGGCGAGGTGCGCTCGTAGCCGGCGTCGGCCGTCGACAAGGGGTGACGGAAGCGGATCAGCGAGAGCGCTTCGCCCTTCGTGCGCGCGACGATGTCGCCGTGCAGGCCGTAAGTCTTCAGGCAGTCTTCAACGCGTTCGCTTGCCAGAATCAGCAGACCGCGCTCGGTCGAGACCAGCGCGTATTCGACTTCCGGGTGAACATTGAGCGCCTGGTTCGACGGGATCGTCCACGGGGTGGTCGTCCAGATGACGATGTGGCCGTCTTCGCGCGGCAGCTTCGGCAGGCCGAAGGCCTTCGCGACTTTCTCCGGCTCGGCGAAGGCAAAGCCGACATCGATGGCCAGATCGGTCTTGTCCTTGTACTCGACTTCCGCTTCGGCGAGTGCGGATCCGCAGTCGAAGCACCAGTTCACCGGCTTCAGACCGCGGTAGACGTAGCCGTTCTCCATGATCTTCGCGAGCGCACGAAGCTCGTTCGCTTCGTTCGAGAAGTTCATGGTCTTATACGGGTTGTCCCAGTCGCCGAGCACGCCCAGACGCTTGAAGTTGGGCTTCTGGCGTTCGATCTGTTCCGCCGCGTAGGCGCGCGCCCTTTCCTGTACTTCGCGCACCGGCAGGTGCTTGCCGAACTGCTTTTCGATCTGGATTTCGATCGGCATGCCATGGCAATCCCAGCCCGGTACATAGGCGGCGTCGAAGCCCGCCAGGCTGCGTGCCTTGACGATCATGTCCTTAAGGATCTTGTTGACCGCGTGGCCGAGGTGGATGTCTCCGTTGGCATACGGCGGGCCGTCATGCAGGATGAACTTCGGACGGCCTTTGCTTGCGCGGCGGATCTTGTCGTAGATCTTCTTGTCCTGCCATTGCTTGACCCACTGAGGCTCGCGCTTGGGCAGATCGCCGCGCATCGGGAACGGCGTGTCCAGCAGGTTGACGGGATATTTGCTCGGGGCTTTCTTTTCGCTCATGGGGCTTCGCTACGAATTTGGAATATCAGGTGTAGGGCGCTCGCGCCGTTGGCGTTGCAGGCGGGCCTTGTGGGCCGGAAGCGGCAACGCCCGGGCAGGTGCCAGTGGCGGCGGCGGGCCGCGCGCGAGGCGCTGGGCGCCGGCGCACGCGGGCGAAGATCAACTAATTCGGTCGGTAGCCGAGGTGGCAAAGTCGCGTCGTGCGCTCGGGCTGTTGGCATCAAGCGCATGCGCGAAGTAGGCGCGCGCCTCGCGCGTGTCTTGCGCGATGGCCGCTTCCAGTTCGGCCAGACCGTCGAATTTGGCTTCGTCACGCAGCTTCTGCAAGAATTCCACACGCACCAGCTTGCCATAACAATCGCCGTCGAAATCGAGCAGGTGGACTTCGAGCAGCACGCGCCCGGAATCGTCCACGGTCGGGCGCCAACCCAGGCTGGCCACGGCGGGCAGCGGTCGGTCCGCCAGGCCATGCACCTGCACGACGAAAATTCCCGTCAACGCCGGATGCTTGTGGGCGATGCGCAGATTGAGCGTCGGGAAGCCCAGCTTGCGGCCGAGCTTCATGCCATGCACGACGTGGCCCGTGATCGCGTACGGACGGCCGAGCAGCGCGTGGGCGCGCTCGAAATTGCCGTCGGCGAGCGCCGTGCGCACTTCGGAGCTGGAAATCCGCACGCCGTCGTGTGCGAAGGTCGGCATTTGTTCGACGACGAAATCGAAGCGACGGCCGGCATCGCGCAAATATTCGATGTCGCCCGCGCGTTTCGCGCCGAAGCGGAAGTCGTCGCCCACGAGCAGCCAGCGGGTGTGCAACCCGTCGACGATGATATTGCGCACGAAGTCTTCAGGCGACTGGCCGGCGAAATGGGCGTTGAAGTGTTCCACCACCAGGCGGTCGACCCCATGCGAGCGAAGCGCCTCGAACTTGTCGCGCAGGTTGGAAATGCGCGCGGGCGCCCGGTCGGGCATGAAATACTCACGGGGATGCGGCTCGAACGTCATCACGCACACCGGTAGGCCGCGTGCGGCCGCCGAGGCGCGAACGCGAGCGAGCAGCGCCTGGTGGCCCAGGTGCACGCCGTCGAAATTGCCGATCGTCAGCACGCAGGGCGCTTTGCTCTGCGCGTTGGGTAGACCCCGGAAGACTCGCACGATAATGGAAGCGTCAGGTCAGGACGTCGAATTGAGCGTTGGTGGATAATCCCGCGCGGCGCGGATGCGAAGACCCACCGGCCTGCGGCGACGGGGCGAGCCCAGGGCGGCGCAGGACGGCCGATCCGACATTGCGGCGCCGCAGAACGTTGAATTATAAACGCTTCGGGGCCATCGCGGCGCACGACGCGGTCAATGCCACGTGTCTGGTGCGTCGCACCAATGATAAAATCCTGCGATGAAGAACATTGTCATCCTGATTTCCGGACGAGGCAGCAACATGCAGGCCATCGTCCGTGCCTGTACCGCAGAAGGCTGGCCGGCCCGCGTGGCGGCCATCATCACCAATCGCGCCGACGCCGAAGGCCTGGCATTCGCCCAGGAAAACGGCATCGCTACGGCCGTGGTGCCCAGCCAGGGCAAGACGCGCGAGGCGTTCGACGCCGAACTTGCCGCCGAGATCGATCGCCATCAGCCCGATGTGGTGGTGCTCGCCGGCTTCATGCGCATTCTGACGCCGGGCTTTACCGAGCGCTACGCCGGCCGACTCCTGAACATTCACCCGTCGCTGTTGCCTGCCTTCCCGGGTCTGCAAACGCACGCCCGCGCGCTCGACGCCGGCTGCAAGGTCGTGGGCGCAACCGTGCATTTCGTCACGGCCGAGCTCGATCACGGCCCGTACATCCTGCAGGCGGCCTTGCCGGTGCGGGCAGGAGACACCCCCGAGACGCTGGCCGAGCGCATTCTGCCGCTGGAACACATCATTTATCCGCGCGCCGTGCGCTGGTTCGTGGAAGATCGTCTGGTCGTGGCCGATGGCCGCGTGACGACCACGCCCGGGGCCGACGGCACGCCCGATCCGCAATGGCTTTTTGGTGAGGACGCATGAGCACCCGCCCGACACAGCGCCGCGATGGCGCCAATCAATCCGGTCATCGCGCCGGTGGCCGATCCACCGATACCCGTCAGCCGTCAAAGGGCGGGCAGGCGGGAGAGCGTCAGGAGCGATATGTCCGCCCTGACCGCTACGACCGTTCACGCAACGATCGCCGCCCGGAGGCGCCGCCCGCCGAGACGGCCCGCATGCGCGGCGAGCACCTGTCGCCCGCACTCTTCGAGCACACGCAACGCCTGCTCGGCAGCGTGCTGACGTTCAGCGGTCCGGCCGATACGCTTGTGAGCACGTACTTCCGCGCCAACGCCAAGCTGGGCCACCGCGAGCGCGGTGTGCTGGCGGAAACGGTCTTCGCCATTCTGCGCCGCAAGCTCGAATTCGGTCAGCATGCAGGCAGTGGCTCCGGGCCGCTGGAGCGACGCCTGGCATTGCTCGGTCTGGCGTTCACGCGCGGTCTGGCGTCGGTGCAACTGGTGGCAACGCCCGATGAAGTCTCGTGGCTCGAGCACGTCGGTCAGATCGACCCGGCCAGCCTGTCTGCTCGCGTGCGCACCAATTTGCCGGAATGGCTCTATGAGCGTCTGGCCACGCGATTCGACGGCACTGAACTCGAAGCGCTCGCCGCGGCCCTTAACCAGCCCGCGCCGCTCGACTGCCGTGTGAACGTGGTCAAGGCGAACCGGGACGATGTGCTCGCGCAACTGCGTGCGGACGGCTTTTCGGCCGAGCCGACGCCGTTCGCGCCCAACGGCATTCGTCTGGCCGGCAAGCCTGCACTGCAAAAGCATCCGCTGTTCATTTCCGGTGCGATCGAAGTTCAGGACGAGGGAAGCCAGTTGCTGTGCCAATTGGTCGCGCCGCGTCGCGGGGAGATGATCGTCGACTTCTGCGCCGGGGCCGGCGGCAAGACGCTCGCCATCGGCGCGCAGATGCGTTCGACGGGGCGCCTTTACGCGTTCGATATCTCGGAAAAGCGCCTGGCGAAGCTCAAGCCGCGTCTGGCGCGCAGCGGCCTGTCGAACGTCTATCCGGTCATGATCGACAGCGAGAACGACAGCAAGATCAAGCGTCTGGCGGGCAAGATCGACCGCGTGCTGGTCGACGCCCCTTGCAGTGGGCTTGGCACGCTGCGTCGCAATCCGGATCTGAAATGGCGTCAGTCGCCACAGTCGGTCGCGGAGCTCACGCAAAAGCAGGCGTCGATCCTCGCGAGCGCAGCACGTCTGGTGAAGCCGGGCGGCCGTCTCGTGTACGCTACGTGCAGCCTGCTGAACGAAGAGAACAGTGCCATCGCCGAGGCGTTTGCGGCCGCACATCCGGATTTCGCGTTGTTACCGGCGAATGCGTTGCTTGCAGCGCAGAAAATCGACATCGACACGGGCGAGTATCTCGAATTGCTGCCGAACCGCCACGCGACCGACGGCTTTTTCGCCGCCGTGTTCGAGCGACGTTCGGCGTAACGCTGTGCTCGGCGTCGGCTAACAAAAAACAAGAAGAGAGAGAGCGATGCAGGAAAGTCCGGCTTTCGCGAGATTGGTGCGTGATGTCGTGCGTGATGTCGGCGAACCGCAGATCGTCTGGCAGGTCGTGGCGCTCGCGCTCGCCCTTGTCGTTGCCTTCGTGCTGCGGCGCTGGATGATCGGCCGGCTCGACCGTCATTTCGAGCGTGTCGCACCGGCGCGCCGGGCGGGGGCGTCGAGCCTGCGTCGCGCCTTCTTCCCGATTTTCGGCTGGATCTGCGTGGCGCTCACGCGCGTGGTCCTGCAGGACTACACGCACGTCTCGCTGCTGATGCTCGCGGAGGTGCCGCTCTTCGGCACTGCGCTCATCTATCTGGCGTTTTATCTCGCGCGCCGATTGTTCGCGTCGTCTCCCCACGCGTCGGGGCTGCTGAAAGTCTTCGAGCGTGTTTTCACGGCGCTCGCCTGGCTGTCGATGCTGGCGTACGTGCTCGGTGTCCACGACGACATCCTGAAGTGGCTCGCCAGCGTGCGCTTCGCCGTGGGCTCGAGCCATCTGACGTTGCTCTCGATCCTCTCCGGCCTGCTCTGGATTGGCGTGACGCTCGTGCTGGCGATGTGGGTGGGGGCGCTGATTGAAGACCGGATCATGCGCACGGCCACGCTCGACGGCAATCTGAAGGTGGTGCTCTCGCGGCTGGTCAAGGGCGTGCTGACGCTGATTGCGGTGCTCACGACGCTGTCGTTCGTCGGCATCGACATTACGGTGCTCGGGGTGTTCGGCGGCGCGCTCGGCGTGGGGCTGGGCTTCGGTTTGCAGAAGATCGCGTCGAATCTCGTGTCGGGCTTCATTATCTTGCTCGACCGCTCGGTGCGCATTGGCGACCTCATTACCGTCAGCCCGTACCACGGCACGGTTTCGCAGATCAATACGCGCTATACGGTCGTTCGGGGGCTGGACGGCGTCGAAGCCCTGGTGCCGAACGAGCAACTGGTGACGAACGTCGTCCAGAATCACTCCTTTACCGAGACCCGCGGGCGTGCCAAGGTCAACGTGCAGGTGGCTTACAGTGCCGACGTCGAACTGGCGATGTCGCTGATGCTCAAGGCGGCCGTGGGCATTCCCCGCGTGTTGGCCGATCCGGCGCCTTCGGCGTTGTTGTTGAACTTCGGCGCGGATGGGATGGATCTCGAAATGGGCTTCTGGGTGCAAGATCCGGCTCAGGGCAGTGGCGCGATTCGTTCCGAGATCAATTTGCGGATTTGGCGCACATTTCGTGAGCATGGTATTGAAATTCCGTATGCGCAGCGCGAAATACGCATTCTGAATGATTGGACCGATGGCGTGCCGGTCGGCGGTGCGCATTCGCCGGCGTTGCCGGCAGAATCGTCTGAACTC
>NZ_KB290503.1:65019-69781 GCF_000282835.1 Pandoraea sp. B-6
CCGAAGACGGCGCCAAGCGGCCTGCATAGCCCGGAATTGATGCTTTTCCCCGGGCAGCGGGTTGACCTGCGACAAAATGCGTGGCGGGGACGTTACACACGGGCGTCAGTCCGTCAGGTAAAATGCTTGCCAAACCATAAAAACCCGACGTTCACTGGCACGTTTTCCGCCCATCTCGCCCCGGCATTCAGCAACTAGCCGATCTTCAGCGAATCCAAGCGTCAAGCGAGCTCAAGAACGAGACCTGACGCGACGGCCATCGATGCCCTACCGGCCCGACAAGACAAGACACGGCAGCGATGCCGTGATTGCTACCGTATTGATTAGTTTGGAGTGATATTTTGCTGGACAGTCTCCTTGGATTCATCTCGACCGGCCTGCTCGACTGGAGCGGCTGGAAGATCACCTTGTTCACGTTGATCGTCACCCATGTGACGATCGCGGGCGTGACGATCTACCTGCACCGTTGCCAGGCGCACCGCGCGCTCGACGTGCATCCGATCGTCGCCCATTTCTTCCGTTTCTGGCTGTGGATGACCACTGGCATGGTCACCAGCGAGTGGGCTGCCATTCACCGCAAGCACCACGCCAAGTGCGAAACGCCGGAAGATCCGCACAGCCCGCAAACGCGCGGCCTGTGGAAAGTGCTGGCCGAAGGGGCCGAACTCTATCGCGCCGAAGCGAAGAACGAAGAAACGCTGCGCAAGTTCAGCCACGGCACGCCGAACGACTGGATCGAGAATCATCTCTACAAGCGCTATCCGATTCTGGGTGTGAGCTTCATGATGATCATCGACATCGCCCTGTTCGGCGCGGTCGGCCTGACGGTGTGGGCCGTGCAGATGGTGTGGATTCCGTTCTGGGCGGCCGGCGTGGTCAACGGTCTGGGCCACTATTGGGGTTACCGCAACTTCAATTGCGCGGACGCGTCGACCAACCTGCTGCCGTGGGGCATCATCATCGGCGGTGAGGAGCTGCACAACAACCACCACACGTACGCGACGTCGGCCAAGCTCTCGAACAAGTGGTATGAGTTCGACATCGGCTGGCTCTATATCCGTGTGTTGTCTGCGCTGGGTCTGGCCAAGGTGAAGAAGATCGCGCCGACGCCGAAGCTCGCGAAGAACAAGGCAGCGTGCGACGACGACACGCTGCAGGCCGTGCTCTCGAACCGCTACGAAGTGATGGAGCGATACGCCAAGACATTCAAGCGTGCCTACGGTCAGGAACTGGCGCGCTTCAAGGAAAAGCGTCAGCTTGGCGAGTATCAGTTGCTGCGTGGCGCGAGCAAGTGGCTGCATCACGACGAAGCTTCGCTGCAAGAGCCGCAGAAACAACAGTTGGGCGAGATCTTCGCGCACAGCAATGCCGTCAAGACGTATTACGAACTGCGTCGTGAGCTGGCCGGCATCTGGGAGCGCTCGAATGCATCGCGCGAACAGCTCCTGGGCCAGTTGCAGAACTGGTGCCATCGCGCGGAACAGAGCGGTATTCACGCGCTGCAGGAGTTTGCGACGCGTCTGCGCCGTTACGCATGAACGGGCTCAGCCAGAAATTCGTTTTTGACGCATAATCAAAACCCCGCCAAGGCGGGGTTTTGTCATTCCCGGTCCCCCCGCGGGCCACGTGAAAATGAACGCCTCAATCAAATCCGTACAATTCGAGCGCCCCGCACCGAGCGGCGCCACGTGTGTTGCCCATGCGTGGGCACGGGTCCCGGATGCGCCATCGCAAGTAGAACGCGCAGCCCTCAAGGCCCGAATCAAGCGCCTGCTCGTAGAGCAGAATGCTGTGCTGGTGGCCCATTACTACGTCGACGCCGACTTGCAGGATCTCGCCGAAGAGACGGGCGGTTGTGTGGCTGACTCGCTCGAAATGGCCCGTTTCGGCCGAGACCATTCAGCCAAGACGCTCGTGGTGGCCGGCGTGCGTTTCATGGGCGAGACCTCGAAGATTCTGAGTCCCGAAAAACGCATTCTGATGCCCGATCTCGATGCGACCTGCTCGCTCGATCTCGGTTGTCCCGCCGACGAGTTCGCTGCATTCTGTGATGCGCATCCCGACCGAACGGTCGTCGTGTATGCGAATACCAGTGCTGCCGTGAAGGCGCGAGCCGACTGGATGGTGACGTCGTCGATCGGGTTGGAAATCGTGGCGCATCTGCACGCGCAGGGGAAGAAAATTCTCTGGGCGCCGGATCGTCATCTGGGCAGTTACGTCCAGAAGCAGACGGGCGCCGACATGCTCTTGTGGCAGGGCGCTTGCCTGGTGCACGACGAATTCAAGGGGACCGAGCTGGAAGTGCTGCGTCGGGAATTTCCGAACGCCAAGGTGCTGGTGCATCCGGAGTCGCCCGCCTCGGTCGTCGAACAGGCCGATGTGGTGGGTTCGACGTCGCAGATGATCACGGCCGCTCAGACGATGGCGGCAACCGAGTTCATCGTGGCGACCGACAATGGCATTCTGCACAAGATGCGCGCTGCGGCGCCGGGCAAGCGTTTCATCGAAGCGCCGACGGCCGGCAACAGTGCCACGTGCAAGAGCTGCGCCCACTGCCCTTGGATGGCAATGAACAGTTTGCAGAATCTGGCCGACGTACTGGCGTCGGGGCGCAATGAGATTCACGTGGATGCGGAGATCGGCCGTCGCGCCCACACCTGTATCGACCGAATGTTGAAGTTCGCCGAGGCGCGCAAGCAGAACGTCCGCGCCAGTGGCGATTTCGCGCGCGATGGTGCGCTGTTTGCCGGCGTGGGCCCCGCATGATGACGTCATCCAAAATGCTGAATACCGACGAGGCGCTCTCGCCCGATTTCGCCGCGTTCGGCGAGCCGCTCGAGGCGGCACTCGCGCGCAACGTGCGCGACGCGCTCGCGGAAGACATCGGCGCCGGCGATTTGACCGGCTTGCTTGTACCGTCCGAGGAGATGGCGCACGCGCGCATCATCGTGCGTGAGTCGGCGGTGCTGTGCGGCGTACGTTGGTTTGAGCGCTGCATGCAAGGGGTCGATGCCTCGGTGCGCGTGCAGTGGCACTACCGGGAAGGCGAGCGCATGACGCCCGACTCGGCGGTGTGCGATATCCACGGCCCGGCGCGCGCGCTGCTCACGGGGGAGCGCACTTCGATGAACTTCCTGCAATTGCTTTCCGGCGTCGCGACGGCGGTGCGTCGTTATTCGGATATCGTCGAGGGCACGAAGGCGCGGGTGCTCGACACGCGCAAGACATTGCCGGGCCTGCGCCTCGCGCAGAAGTTCGCCGTGCGCGTGGGCGGCGGGGCGAATCAACGCCTGGCGCTCTACGATGGCATTCTCATCAAGGAAAACCACATCGCAGCGGCCGGCGGCATTCGGCAAGTGCTGGCGAACGCCGACCGTCTGGCCGACGGTGCGCCGGTGCAGATCGAGGTGGAGTCGCTCGAGGAGCTGGAAATGGCACTGGAATGCGGCGCGACCTCGATCCTGCTCGACAACTTCACCTTGGAAATGATGCGCGAGGCGGCACGCGTCACGGATGGCCGCGCCGTGCTCGAGGCTTCGGGCGGGATCCATCTCGAAACGCTGCGAGCGATTGCGGAAACGGGCGTCGATCGGATTTCCGTCGGTGCACTGACCAAGGATGTTCGCGCGACCGATTTTTCGATGCGGATTTTGGAGACGGTGGGGTAAGCGCCGTTCGCGCCTGTCATGCGCAAGATCGAAGGCCGCAGGGTTTCCCTCTGCGGCCTTTTTGCTTTCGCCGGTGCGGCGGTGTGCGTCGATCGGTGGCCGATCAGCGGGCGCGACGCGGTAACACGGGCGAAAGCACGGTCGGCAGGGCCTTCGGCAGGGTGTCGGGGAAGTCTCGCGAGAAGTGCAGGCCACGACTCTCGTGGCGCGACAGGGCACTGTCAACGATCAACGACGCCACGTCGACCAGGTTGCGCAATTCCAACAGATCGCGGCTCACGCGGAAGTTTGCGTAGTACTCGGCAATTTCCTCGCGCAGCAGGGCGATACGATGCTGCGCCCGCTCCAGCCGCTTGGTCGTGCGCACAATGCCGACGTAGTTCCACATCATGCGGCGCAATTCGTCCCAATTATGCGCGACCACCACTTCTTCGTCGGCATCCGAGACACGGCTTTCATCCCACGCCGGGACGTCTTCTGCCGGCGGCGGCGTCGCTTCGCCCCGTTGAATATCTTCGGCAGTCGCCTTGCCGAGTACCAGGCATTCCAGCAGCGAGTTGCTGGCAAGACGGTTGGCGCCATGCAGGCCGGTGTAGGTGGCTTCGCCGACGGCATGGAGTCCTGGCAGGTCCGTGCGGCCGCGCATGTCGGTGACGATGCCGCCGCACGTATAGTGTGCTGCCGGCACCACCGGAATCGGTTGCTTCGTGATGTCGATGCCCAGTTCAGCGCAGCGCGCCAGAATCGTGGGGAAATGCTCGTGCAGGAATTCGGGGCTTTGGTGGCTGATGTCGAGATACACGCAGTCCAGACCGTGCCGCTTCATCTCGAAATCGATGGCGCGCGCCACGATGTCGCGCGGTGCCAGCTCGGCGCGCGGATCGTGTTGCGGCATGAAGCGAGTGCCGTCGGGCAACACCAGGCGTCCGCCTTCACCGCGCACGGCTTCCGTGATCAGGAACGACTTGGCGTACGGATGATAAAGACAGGTCGGGTGGAACTGGATGAACTCCATGTTCGCGATGCGGCAACCGGCACGCCACGCCATCGCGATGCCGTCGCCGGTCGCGGTGTCGGGATTCGTCGTGTAGAGA
>NZ_KB290503.1:69791-83285 GCF_000282835.1 Pandoraea sp. B-6
CGCGCCGCCCGTGGCCAGCACCGTGTGCCGCGCCGTCATGGCGTGGACCTCGCCGGTGCCGAGATCCTGCACGTAAAGGCCTTGGCAATGACGCCCGGCTGTCGGTGCCGCATCGGCACGGTCGGAGGTGATCAGATCGACCGCGAAGTGATTCTCGAAGACGGTGATATTCGGATGCTGGCGCACGCGTTCGGTGAGCGTGGCGATCACGGCGTGCCCAGTGGCGTCGGCGGCATGAATGATGCGGCGGTGGCTATGGCCGCCTTCGCGCGTCAGATGGAAGCCGAGTTCGGCGGCGTCGTCGCGGGTGAACGGCACGCCTTGCGCGATGAGCCATTCGATGGCTTCGCGGCTGTGTTCGACGATGAATCGCGTGGCGGCTTCGTCGCACAGGTCGGCGCCGGCGATGAGGGTGTCCGCAACATGCTCGTCGACGCTATCGGTCGAGTCGAGCACGGCGGCGATGCCGCCCTGTGCCCAGTCGCTGGCCCCTTCGGGCATGGGGCGTTTGGCGACCAGCGCTACGCGGCAGGTTTTTGCCAGGTGCAGGGCGACGGACTGGCCGGCGAGCCCACTGCCGACGATGACGACATCGAAATTCATGATACGCGCGCTCTCTGGAATCGACGCCACGGGCGTGGTGCCATTCTCGTGATGGGAAATGAGCCAGTATAGCGAGTCAATACGCGCGCGACACATGACCCTATGCGCACATCGGAGAAATTCTATGTTGCGTGACTACGCATAGCGTAGCGTTGCGAATTTCGGGACGCCCAAACGAAAAACCCCGCCTGTGGCGGGGTATCGAACGCAGCAGCGAACCGCTGCGAGAAAACCTGTTGATCTTATTTGATCTTGGTTTCCTTGTAAGCCACATGCTTACGAGCCACCGGATCGAACTTGCTGATTTCCATCTTTTCCGGATGGGTACGCTTGTTCTTGGTGGTCGTGTAGAAATGACCCGTGCCAGCGGTCGATTCCAGCTTAATCTTGTCGCGAGCGCCTTTTGCCATGATGATCTCCTAAAACTTAGATGGCGTTGCGCGAACGCAGGTCCGCCAGAACGGCGTCGATGCCGTTCTTGTCGATCAGGCGCAGGCCGGCCTTCGAAATGCGCAGGCGCACAAAGCGGTTTTCGGTCTCAACCCAGAACCGGCGATTTTGCAAGTTCGGAAGAAAACGACGCTTGGTTTTGTTGTTGGCGTGGGAAACGTTATTGCCGACCATCGGCGCTTTCCCGGTCACTTGACATACGCGTGCCATGAAGCACTCCTAACCCAGAATTCTGTGTAAAAAAAGGTGAGTCGAAAAGACAGACCGCGATGATACCACAAAAATCCCAGACAAATCAATCGCTTTCGCGATGCAGGATGCGAGTCCCTGGCGGGAAACGTCTGTCGGAGATTCGGGAAGGGACGGATTATAGCGCAAGCGCTGCGCGAACGCGACCCAACTGCCAAAATTCTGTGCAGATGTTGTTGTGGGGTGTCACAGCTCGCCGTTCTCCGCGAGTGAATACACGCGGGTTCCGGCCACGATGAAGTGGTCGAGCAGCCGGATTTCCAGCAGCGCCAGCGCGTCGCCCAACTGGCGCGTGAGCGCCAGATCGGCCGCACTTGGGGTAGGCACGCCGGACGGATGATTGTGCGCGACGATGACGGCCGCCGCGTGCACGTCGAGCGCGGCGCGCACAATCTCGCGCGGATAGGCGCAGGTCTGGGTGAGCGTTCCCTCGAACATGACGCGCGTGCTGATCAGCCGATGCGCGGCATCCAGAAAGAGGCACGCGAAGCGCTCGCGCGACCGATCCTGCAATGTGAGGCGCAGATAGTCGTGCACGCGCGCCGGAGAATCGAGCAAATTGCCGGACTGCATGCCTTCTCCCAGCATGCGGCGCGCCACTTCGAGGGCGGCCTGAAATTGCAGAATTTTGGCCTGACCTAGCCCCGGAATTTGCCGTAACGTCTCGAAGGGCGTGGCGAGCAGCCGAGTCAGCGATCCGCTTCGCGCCAGCAATTCGCGACCTAGATCGACGGCATTGCGCCCGTGCGAGCCCGTCCGCAACAGGATGGCGAGCAACTCGGCATCGGACAGCGCACCGGCACCGCGGGCCAGCATTTTTTCACGGGGACGCTCGGCGAGCGGCCATTGAGCGATGGACATGACGACTCCAAGGAGGGACACCATCGCGCGCATGATCGCGGGTGCCACGAATATCACAAACGATGCCGTCGACAGGAAAAAATCGGGGCTGCTTCGATGGGGAGCCGGACGCGCAACGCGCCGTCCTTTACAATATTAGCTTGACCTTGCTGTGAGACCCCCATGAGTTCTGCCGTAACCCCTGTGGTTCAAGACGATTCCTATCTGACGCTCCACTACCGGATCGCCGCCCCCGACGGCGCGGACATTGTCAACACTTTTGAAGGTACGCCGGCGACGCTGCAACTCGGCGGCGGCCAGATGGCGCCGACGTTGGAGCAGTCGCTGCTGGGGATGACGGTCGGGGAGCGCCGCCGGACCGAGCTGGCGCCGGAGCAGGCATTCGGCCCGCGCAACCCGGAGCTGCTGCAACGCGTTTCGATGAAGACGTTGCAGGAAAACAGCAATTTTGGCGAAGCCTATAGCGTTGGCGATCTGGTCGAGTTCAACGCGCCGAGCGGCGGCCGCTATGCGGGCATCCTGCGAGAGTTGGGTGACGGCTGGGCCTTGTTCGACTTCAACCATCCGCTGGCCGGCCAGCCGATCGTGTTCGAAGTCCAGATTATCGGCATTCTGCAGGAATCGAAATGAGCGCCACCCAAGTCGTAGCACCGACCCTGTCGGATGCGGAAATTCTTCTGGCCCAGCCGCGCGGTTTTTGCGCGGGCGTCGACCGCGCGATCGAGATTGTCGAGCGCGCGCTCGCGATGTACGGCGCGCCGATTTACGTGCGCCACGAGATCGTGCACAACGCCTATGTCGTTGACAACCTGCGTAAGCAGGGCGCGATTTTCGTCGAGGCGCTGACCGACGTGCCGGCGGGCAACACGCTGATTTTCAGTGCCCATGGTGTGTCGCAGGCCGTACGGGCCGAGGCGGAAGCGCGCGGCCTGCGCATCTTCGATGCCACCTGCCCGCTCGTCACCAAGGTGCACGTCGAAGTCGCGAAGATGCGTAGCCAAGGGCTCGAGATCATCATGATCGGCCACAAGGGGCACCCGGAAGTGGAGGGCACGATGGGGCAGTCGGGCGAGGGCATGTTCCTCGTCGAGACGATCGACGACGTGCTGGCGCTCCAGGTCGCCGATGAGAGCAAGCTCGCCTATGTGACGCAGACGACGCTATCCGTCGACGACGCCGCCGAGGTGATCAATGCACTCAAGCAGCGTTTCCCTTCGATTACCGAGCCGAAGAAGCAGGATATTTGCTACGCCACGCAGAATCGCCAGGATGCAGTGAAGTTCATGGCGCCGCAGTGCGACGTGGTGGTCGTCGTTGGTAGCCCGAACAGTTCCAACTCCAATCGCCTGCGCGAAGTGGCTGAGAAGATGGGCGTGCCCGCGTACATGATCGATGCGCCGGAGCAACTCAAGCCGGAGTGGTTCGACGGCAAACGCCGGATTGGCGTGACGGCGGGGGCGTCGGCCCCGGAAGTGCTGGCGCAATCGATCGTTTCGCGTCTGCGTGAGCTGGGCGTCAATCAGGTCAAAGTGCTCGATGGCGTGGAAGAAAATATTGCGTTCCCGCTTCCGAAGGGTCTTGTGCCGGTGGCGGCCGGCTAAGCGCCGTCGTCGCAACAATGCCGATCGGCCAGCGGTAACCCCGCATGGCTGACAAACCGGGTGCCATATTACGTGGCCCCGGTTTTTTTATGCCTCCTTCCTTTGCCTCGCCTCCCCGCGCCGGATTCCCCACGACCCCGCGCGTCGACCCTCCCTGACGCAAGCGCCGCGTCGCTCACCGAATCGCAGATCGCGCTCGGGATTCGTCTTGCGGAATCTATGCAAAATCAAATTGAATTTCGCGGATAATCCGCGCGACGCATTTCATCGATTTTGGCGTCTTGTTAGATAAAACTTGTCGACTCGACACGCAATTCAGCGAATACAGAATTGATTGAGCAATTAGCATTCGCTTTCCAGAAAATCAATTATTTATTTATTCCCTTAATTAGAACAAGCGCTCCAGATAGCGCGGGCATGCAACTTGCATATCTAGTTATTGCTGTGTCCGAGCCCATGACTGGTGCATCGGTTGCACCATGACGTTACCCGCACCGGTGGGCACGGTGTGTAAAACCTTTAACCAATCCGGGGTTGCGCTTTTGAAAAAATCGGGTTGCACAAGTCGGTATAAAACCTTAGGCCTCCATTATGGAAAACCCTGTGGCGGCGAGCATCGCATCCGCAAAGAATGGAGTTACAATGCGCGCGTTTCGCATACGAAACGTTGAATTGGCGTTACTGGCGTTATTCATCCGCCGACAATTTGGAGATAATCACATGCAACTCAAGTTCGCGAAGGTACTGCCCGTCGTTGCCGCAGTGACGCTGTTGGCGGCATGCGGTCAGAAGGAAGAAAAGCAGGCCGATTCGGGCGCCGCTTCGGCGCCCGCCGCGACGACTGCCGCCAGCGGGGGCGGCGATGCGGTTGTAGTTAAAATTGGTCACGTTGCGCCGCTGACGGGCCAAATTGCTCACTTGGGCAAAGATAACGAAAATGGTGCACGCCTCGCTATCGAAGAAGCCAACAAGGCGGGCCTGACCATCGACGGCAAGCCGGTCAAGCTCGAACTGCTGGCTGAAGATGACGCGGCCGATCCGAAGACCGCAACGCAGGTCGCCCAGAAGCTCGTCGACGAGAAGGTCGTTGCCGTGGTGGGCCACTTGAATTCGGGCACCACGATCCCGGCCTCGAAGATCTATAGCGATGCTGGCATCGTGCAGATCTCCCCGTCGGCCACTAACCCGGCCTACACCCAGCAGGGCTTCAAGACGGCCTATCGTGTGGTGGCTACCGACGCTCAGCAGGGCCCGGCACTGGCCAACTACGCGACCAAGGCATTGGGTGCCAAATCGGTGGCCATCGTCGACGACGCAACGGCCTACGGCAAGGGCTTGGCCGACGAGTTCGAGAAGACCGCGAAGGCTAACGGCCTGAAGGTGCTCTCGCACGACGCGACCAACGACAAGGCCACGGACTTCCGCGCGATTCTGACGAAGATCAAGGGCGAGCGTCCGGACATCATCATGTACGGCGGTATGGACGCGACCGGCGGCCCGTTCGCCAAGCAGTCGAAGGAACTGGGCATTGGTGCCAAGGTGCTGGCCGGCGACGGCGTGTGTACCGACAAGGTGGCCGAACTGGCCGGCGACGCGATCGACAACATCGTCTGCTCGGAAGCGGGTATGGCGCTGTCGAAGATGGAAGGCGGCGCGGACTTCTCGAAGCGTTATGAAGCCCGTTTCAACCAGCCGATCCAGATCTACGCCCCGTTCACGTATGACGCTGTCAACGTGATCATCGACGCCATGAAGCGTGCCAACTCGACCGATCCGGCCAAGATCCTGGCCGCCATGCCGGCCACCGACTACAAGGGCGTTATCGGCCACATCGCCTTCGACAGCAAGGGCGACATGAAGGAACCGGTGATCACGCTCTACAACTACAAGGACAAAAAGAAGAGCGTGCTTGACGTGGTGAAGATGTAACTCTAAGGCATTTGCGCCATGAAACGGCACCGCTGCCTACCCGTTCGGTGCCGTTTCGATCTCTGCGGAAATACGCCGTGCCTGCATGACGGGCACGGCCCCCCCTCCTGACACAGGATTACGCCTCATTACCCGCAATTCTCTCGACCCCCTCGCGCGCCCGATCGGGCAAGCGTGTCGAGAGCCCGTTCTCGGGACAAGGAGTTAGCTTCATGGATATCTTTATCCAACAAATCTTGAACGGCCTCGTGCTTGGTAGCGTCTACGCGATCATTGCACTGGGCTATACGATGGTCTATGGCATTTTGGGCATCATTAATTTCGCCCACGCCGACGTGATGATGATCGGCGCGATGGTCGCGCTATCCACCATCAATCTCTTGTTGAAAATCGCGCCGGACATGAACCCGGCGCTCATGCTGGCCATTGCCACGCTCGTGTGTATGCCCGTGTGTGCCTTGACCAACTTCGTGATCGAGCGCGTGGCCTACCGGCCGTTGCGCAATGCGCCGCGTCTGGCGCCGCTGATCACCGCGATCGGTGTGTCGCTGCTCTTGCAGACGATCGCCATGCTGATCTGGTCGCGCAACCCGCTCTCGTTCCCGCAACTGCTGCCGACCGACGCCATGACCGTGATTCCGCAACACGGCGACCAAATCGGCGCCGTGACCAACGGCACGGGTGTCGTGATCGTGGTCGTTGCCTTCCTCGTGATGTTCGGTCTCACGCAGCTTGTGAACCGCACCAAGCTTGGCCGCGCCATGCGGGCCACCGCGGAAAATCGCAACGTCGCCGGCCTCATGGGCGTGAACCCGAACTTCGTGATCTCCGCAACGTTCGCGCTGGGCGGTGGGCTCGCGGCGCTCGCGGGCGTAATGATGGCGTCGAACTACGGCAACGTGCACTTCTACATGGGCTTCATTCCCGGGATGAAGGCGTTCACGGCGGCGGTGCTGGGCGGTATCGGCAACCTGCAGGGCGCGATGGTCGGCGGTGTGTTGCTGGGCCTGATCGAAGCGCTGGGTGCGGGGTACATCGGGGATCTGACCGGTGGTGTGTTCGGCAGTAACTATCAGGACGTGTTCGCTTTCATTGTCCTGATCGCGGTGCTCGTGTTCCGTCCGAGTGGTTTGCTCGGCGAGCGCGTGGCGGATCGTGCATAAGCGGGGAGAAACGACATCATGAATCAACCCGTGCAAACCTCCACTGGCGAGGCCACGCAGATCTCTGCGGCGGCGGCCACGCGCAAGGCCTATCGCGGCCTCGCATTCTTCCTCATTGCGGCGATTGTCGCGCCGGTGCTCGTCGGCTACGCCGGCGGCAACTACTGGGTGCGCGTGCTCGACTTCGCGCTGCTCTACATCATGCTCGCGCTGGGCCTGAACATCGTGGTGGGCTTCGCCGGCCTGCTCGACCTGGGGTACATCGCGTTCTATGCCGTGGGTGCGTACGTCACCGCTTTCCTCAGCTCGCCTCACCTCACGCTCCACTTCGCGTGGATCGCGCATCTGTTCCCGGGGGGGCTGCATGTGCCGATATGGTTCACGATTCCGATCGGGGCGGCGGTCGCGGCCACGTTCGGCATCCTGCTCGGCGCGCCGACGCTTCGTCTGCGCGGCGACTATCTGGCCATCGTGACACTGGGCTTCGGCGAGATCATCCGTATCTTCATGAACAACCTGGACCGGCCGGTGAACATCACCAACGGCCCGAAGGGGATCACCGGCATCGAGCCCGCGTCGTTTGCCGGCTTCGATTTCTCGAAGGTGCACAACTTCTTCGGGATCCAGGTCGCCTCGGTGTACATGTATTACTACCTGTTCGTCTTCCTGGCGCTGTTGATCGCGTTCGTCTGCGTGCGTTTGCAGCACTCGCGCATCGGACGCGCCTGGGTGGCCATCCGTGAAGACGAAGTTGCCGCCAAGGCGATGGGTATCAACACGCGCAACATCAAGCTGCTCGCGTTTGCCATGGGCGCGTCGTTCGGTGGTGTGGCCGGCGGCATGTTCTCGGCGTTCCAGGGCTTCGTCTCGCCCGAGTCGTTCACCTTCTGGGAGTCGATCATTGTGCTCTCGATGGTGGTGCTCGGCGGCATGGGCCACATTCCGGGCGTGATCCTGGGCGGTATCCTGCTCTCGGCGTTCCCGGAAGTTCTGCGCTCAACCATGGGCCCGTTGCAAACGAGCCTGTTTGGCAGCGTCATCGTCGATCCCGAAGTGATCCGGCAGTTGCTGTACGGTCTGGCCATGATCCTGATCATGCTGTACCGTCCGGCCGGCCTGTGGCCGTCGCCGCGTCCAGAAGAGCGGACACTGTAAGTTGAGGGAGATGACCTGACTATGAGCGAACAAATTCTTCTGTCCGTCAAGGGCGTGAACAAGCGCTTCGGCGGTCTGCAGGCCCTCACCGATGTGGGCCTGGAGATCAAGCCGGGGCAAATCTACGGGCTGATCGGCCCGAACGGTGCCGGCAAGACCACGTTCTTCAACGTGATCACCGGCCTTTATACGCCGGACTCCGGCGAATTCAGGCTCGATGGTTCGGCCTACAAGCCGACCGCCGTGCACGAAGTGGCGAAGGCGGGGATTGCCCGTACATTCCAGAACATCCGCCTGTTCGGCGGCATGACCGTGGTCGAGAACGTGATGGTCGGCCGTCACGTGCGAACGAAGATGGGTGTGATCGGCGCGATCGTCCGTTACCCGGGCGCGAAGGCCGAGGAGCGTGCCATTCGCGATCGCGCGATGGAGTTGCTTGAGTATGTGGGCGTGGCGAAGTATGCCAACTACACGGCGGCGAACCTCTCGTACGGCCACCAGCGCCGTCTGGAGATCGCGCGTGCGTTGGCGACCGACCCGAAGCTGCTCGCGCTCGACGAGCCGGCCGCAGGCATGAACGCGACCGAGAAAGTGGAGCTGCGCGGCTTGCTCGACAAGATCCGTAGCGACGGCAAGACGATTCTGCTCATCGAGCACGACGTGAAGCTGGTGATGGGCTTGTGCAACCGCATGACGGTGCTGGATTACGGCAAGGTGATTGCCGAGGGTTTGCCGCAGGATGTGCAGAAAAATCCGGCGGTGATTGAAGCGTATCTGGGTTCGGGAGGCCATTGATGAGCGCAATGTTGACGATCAAGGGCCTGAAAGTCGCTTACGGCGGGATCAAGGCGGTCAAGGGGATCGACCTGAGCATCCAGCCGGGCGAACTGGTCACGCTGATTGGCGCGAACGGCGCAGGCAAGACGACCACGATGAAGGCGATCACAGGTCTGCTGCCTTGGGCCGATGGCGACATCGAGTATCTGGGCAAGTCGATTCGCGGTGTGAAGGCGTTCGATCTGCTCAAGCGAGGGCTCGCGATGGTGCCGGAAGGGCGCGGCATCTTCACGCGCATGACCATTCTCGAGAACATGCAGATGGGCGCGTATCTGCGCAACGATACCGCGGGGATCAAGCAGGACGTCGACAAGATGTTCGGCATCTTCCCACGCCTCAAGGAGCGTCGTGACCAGCTCGCCGGCACGTTGTCGGGCGGCGAGCAGCAGATGCTTGCCATGGCGCGCGCGCTCATGAGCCAGCCCAAGCTGTTGCTGCTCGACGAGCCGTCGATGGGACTCTCGCCGATCATGGTGGAGAAGATCTTCGAGGTGGTGCGTACGGTGTCGGGCGAAGGGGTGACGGTGCTGCTCGTGGAGCAGAACGCGCGCCTGGCGCTCCAGGCCGCGCACCGCGCCTATGTGATGGACAGCGGTCTGGTCACCATGACCGGTGATGCGAAAGACATGCTCGACGATCCGAAGGTGCGCGCCGCGTATCTGGGGGAATAATCAAGCATGAGCGTCCGGCGTGAGCCGGACGACGATCGAAGGGCGCCGAAGGCAACTCCGGCGCCCTTTGTGTTTTTCGTCGAGCGCTATGCGCGCAACGCGGTCCCGTCGAACCGGACTATAGCGATGTCGACGGCGCCGCGCCCGGCGCGAGCGGCAAGCGTTTGCCGAGGCTCACGACATCGTCGGCCGCATAGCCGTGCGCGGTGTAGAACGCCAGCACATCGCGCGATTGCGTGAGCACTTGCAAGTTGAGCTTGAGGCAGCCGCGCTCGGCCAGCGCGCATTCTGCGTGGCGAAGCAGGGCGCTGGCCACGCCGCGACGTCGCAGCGCACGCCCTACCGCCAGGGAGTAGACCCAGCCGCGGTGGCCGTCATACCCGGCCATGACGGTGCCCGCGATTGTCTGCTCGCGTACGGCGACGAAGAACAACCCGTCACGCATGGCAACCTTGTTGGCGATCGAGCGGCGAGGCTCGCGGTGCGGCTTGTCGGCCGAGAGGTATTCGGGAAACGCGTCGCGCCAGAGAGCGAGCACGGCGTCGGTGTCGGCGTCGTCGAAGCCGCGGATATGAATGTCGGCGGGCGGGGCGATCATGGCGCGTCCTGTTGACTGGTGTGGATGTCGGGGCGATGGATCTGCATCATCTTGTTCACCGGGTCGAGCGGTTCGAATCCGTAGCGGGCATAAAGGCCCGCCGCGTCGGTGGTGGCGAGCAGAAAACGCCGCAACCCTTGCAAGGCGGGATGCGCCAGCACGTTCTCGCATAGGCGCTTGCCGATGCCGAGCCCGCGCATCGACGGATCAACGAACACGTCGGCCAGGTAGGCGAACGTTGCACGATCGGTGATCACGCGCGCGAAGCCCACCTGACGCGCCGCGCCGCCTTCAACCTGTGTGGCATAGGCGCCGAAGCACAGAGAGTGCGCGATGGCGCGCATGAGCGTCACGCGTGGGATGTCCTTCGCCCAATAGGTTTGCGTCGCGAGCGCGTGATGGATGAAGCCGATGTCGAGCCGTGCCGGATCGGAAGAAATGTCGACGATGGCGTCGGCGGGCGGTGTCGGGTGCGCGTGACTCAGATCGTTCATTGAGGGTGCCTCCTGTGCGATAGGGTGAGCGCCGCGCCGCCCGGCAGTGCCGGGCCTGTCGCGGCGCGCATCACGTCGATTCGTTAAGCGTGCTTGGCGAGCAGCGTGTCGAGCATCGAGAGCATCTGGTCGATCTCGTCGCGGCTCACGTTGAGTGCGGGCATGAAGCGCAGCAGGTTCGGACGCGCTGCGTTGAGCAGCAGCCCGTCGGGGGTCATCTCACGCGCAGCTTCCACCAGTTGCGGGCCAATGTCGCGCCCGAGCAGCAATGCCCGCAGCAGGCCGGCACCGCGCTCGCCCTCGCCACCGTAACGCGACGACAGGTGCTGCAATCCGGCACTCAGGTAGTCGGCCTGGGCGCGGACGAATTCGAGGAAGCCCGGTGCGCTGACCGTGCGCATGACCGCGAGGCCAACGGCGCACATGAGCGGATTGCCGTTGTACGTGCCGCCCTGATCGCCCGGCTGGAAGACCGCGAATTCGTCGCCGCAGAGCATCGCCGCGAGCGGCACGCCGCCGCCAATGCCTTTGCCGAGCGTCATGATGTCGGGCACGATGCCCGCCTGCTGATGCGAGAAGAGGGTGCCGGTGCGCCCGCAGCCGGTTTGCACTTCATCCACGATCAGCAACAGTCCGCGCGACTTCGTGAGTGTGCGCAGTTCCTTCAAAAACACGTCGGTGGCCGGCACGACACCGGCTTCGCCCTGAATCGGTTCGAGCATCACCGCGACGGTGTCGGGGCCGATGAGGGCTTCGACGGAGGCGATATTGTTCAGTTCGGCCTTCGGGAAGCCCGGCACCTGCGGCGCGAAGATCGTGTCCCAGCCGGGCTTGCCGCTCGCCGACATGGTGGCGAGCGTGCGGCCGTGGAAGGCATCCTTGAACGTGATGATCTCGAAACGAGCACCGCCCGACGGGTTCGGATGTAATTGGCCCCACTTGCGCGCGAGCTTGATCGCACTCTCGTTCGCCTCGGCGCCGCTGTTCGCGAAGAAGACCTTGCCGAGTCCCGAGAGCGTGGCGAGCAGGCCGGCCAGCTCGATCATCGGCACGTTGTAGTACGCGGGACTGGGATTGAGCAGCAACGCGCTTTGTGTGGCGAGCGCATCGCGCATCACCGGATGACAATGGCCGAGGCTGTTGACCGCCCAGCCCTGAATGAAGTCGAGATAGCGCTTGCCCTCGTGGTCATACAGCCAGCCGCCCTTGCCGTGCGTGAACACGAGCTCGGGGCGCGACGTGATGGGCAGCAACGCCTGCGTGGGGAATTCAGCGAACCTGGCGTGGCGTGCCGCCTTGGGGGCGGCGGACGCCATGGGCGATGCAGCGGCGGACGGGTTGGCAAGCGACATGACGGTCTCCGAAGGACGAGGGTGAGCGAGACGGAACAATAAAAAAAGCCACGGGGGTTGCCCGTGGCTTCGCTGTGCTTGAGAACCTGCGAGTTATCGCAGTCGATAGCGTGCCGCGCGGCATCCCGGTTGGGGCAGCGTATGGCGACGTCGGATCGAGGCGATGGCAATCAGGTTCATGTCGGCAAGCATAAGTCGGTGACGCGGCGCTTGTCAAAGGGTTCGCGCGCACTGTGGCGTGCGCGCCGCGTGGCGCCCGGTCAGCATCACTCGATTCGTGCGGCTCACAGACCGCCACCCGGGTTGTCGGCCTCGGTGGTGAACGCATCGGCGAAGAATGCTGCGTCGGGCAGGTGGTGATGCGCGATGAAGTCGCGGCGCGCCGATTCCACCATCACGGGGGCCCCGCAGGCGTAGATCTCGTACTCCGACAGATCCGGTAAGTCTTCCACCACGGCACGATGCACGAACCCTGTGCGGCCTTGCCACTGGTCTTCCGGTGCGGCGTCGGAGAGCACCGGCACGAACCTGAAGCCGGGAATCTCGCGCGCCCATTGTTCGGCCAGCTCGCGCAGGTAAATGTCCTTCAACTGTCGCGCGCCCCAGTACAGGGTCATGGGGCGCTTCAGTCCCTTGTGCACCGCATGTTCGACGATGGCCTTGATCGGCGCGAAACCGGTGCCCGACGCGAGCAGCACGATCGGCTTGTCGGTGTCTTCGCGCAGGAAGAACGTGCCGAGCGGGCCTTCGAAGCGCAGGATTTCGCGTTCCTTCATTTGAGTGAAGACGTGGTCGGTGAACACACCGCCGGGCATGTGACGCAGGTGAAGCTCAAGGAAACCTTCTTCGTGCGGCGCGGTGGCCATCGAGTAGCTGCGACGCTTGCCGTCTTTCAGAATGAACTCGATGTACTGCCCGGCGAGATATTGAAAGCGCTCATTGGCAGGCAGTTGCAGGCGCATGACGATGACGTCGTCGGCACGGCGCTCCAGCGCGTTCACGCGGCAGGGCAGGCGCTTGACCGGGATGTCGCCGAAGCCTTTGACTTCGCGCGATTCGATGACGAGGTCGCCCTTGGCATGGGCGCAGCAAAGCAGCGCAAAACCGCGTGTTTCTTCGTCCTTCGAAAGGGCTGAGCTGGAATGCGCGCCGTGCTCGACGTTGCCCTCGACCAGCTTGGCCTTGCAGGACCCGCAACCGCCGTTTTTGCACCCGTAAGGCAGGCCGACGCCCTGACGCAGCGCAGCGCTGAGTACGGCCTCGCCGTCTTCGACCTGGAACTCGCGCCCGCTCGGCACGAGGGTAACGTTGTAAGCCATACTACAATCCGAAAAATGAATAAATCGTCAAAACCCTTCGGTCGCCCGCGCCTGCTGGTAGTGGGCTGCGGCGACGTCGGCATGCGCGCGCTGCCGGCCCTCGTCAAACGCTTTCGTGTCTTTGCGGTCACGTCGAGCGATGCTCGCCATGCGGCATTGCGCGCGGCGGGGGCCGTGCCCGTTGTCGCCAACCTGGACGACGCGGCAAGCCT
>NZ_KB290503.1:83295-85619 GCF_000282835.1 Pandoraea sp. B-6
CATCGGCCGATTGGCGCCGCGAGTTTTGCATCTCGCCCCGCCCACCGGGGTTGCCGGCAGCGGCACTCTGGACCGGCGAACTCGCCGTTTGCGCGCAGCGCTCGCCCAGCCGCCCAAGCCCACAATTGTACCCGAGGGAGGGCGGCGCGCCTTGTCGCGCCTGCCTCGAGCGCCGCGTCGCATTCTCGTCTACGCGAGCACCAGCGGCGTATACGGCGACTGCGGCGGCGCCCATGTGGATGAAACGCGCACACCGCGGCCGCGATCGCCGCGTGGCCAGCGTCGTGTGGACGCGGAGCGCACGGTGCGCACGCTCGGCCGACCGTCGCGGCACGGGCATGACGTGCATCGTGTGCTGGCGGCTGGGCCGGCACGCGCCCGTGCGACATCGGTGAGCGCCACGCCAGCGGTCTGGCGTTTCACCGAGCGTGCGCGCGTGCCGTGGCGAACGACGCTCGTGCGCATTCCGGGGATTTACGCGGCGGATCGTCTTCCGGTCACGCGCTTGCAAAAGGGCACCCCGGCACTACAGGCGTCCGACGACGTTTTCACCAACCATATTCATGCCGACGATCTCGCCGCGATCCTGGTGCGCGCGATGTGGCGCGGCAAGTCGCAGCGGATCGTGCATGCCAGCGACGACACCGAATGGCGCATGGGCGAGTATTTCGACCATGTGGCCGATGCGCTGGGGCTGCCCCGGCCGCCGCGGATTTCGCGAGACGAGGCGCAGCGCGTGCTGGAGCCGACGCTGCTGTCGTTCATGTCGGAGTCGCGACGGCTCGCCAACACGCGGCTCAAGCGCGAACTGGGCTACCGGTTGAAGTATCCCGATGTGGCGGCGCTGCTCGTCACGCTCTCCCGCTGATCGATTCGCGATCCTGATTGAACGAGGTGTCGCCCACGGTTTGACGTTGTTGAGGCCACGACGCCAGTTCGATTCGTGCATGGCAGCGCCGAGCGGGAAGATCGGCAACGGCAGGAGAAATGTGGAGATGCGGATCGGGGTCAACGTTGCGCGTTGCCATCGGCACAATCGCCCGCGAGCAGGGGGGGCGGCGGTTGCGATAGCCCAGCCGGGCAGGGGGCTGGGGGCGTTGGTGAGCAGGGTGGGACGCACAGCGGAGCGCGTCGCCACGCGGCTGCACAATGTGAAGATCGCACGCGCTGCGCGACCTCCGATGTCAATCGCGGCCTCGGCGGCCTCGGCGTGCCCTCACTAAATTCTCTATAATTTACTTTTATGTCGTCTAACATCGGTGAATTGTCGATATTTGTGCGCGCCAATCAAGGGCGACGCCGATGATGGACATCGACGCACCTTTCCAATCCTTTCTGAAATAAGGATTGAGCTGCATTTTGTAAGATGCTTCGGCCAATGCCGGTCTGGATGAACGCACACACTTCGGTGCATCTCGACACCAAGGGAGCACACGACATGACCACAGGCATAGACGCGCCGGGTTCGGCGCTACATCGCGCCTGGCGTTTGCCGGGGCAGGGACCTGCCGCGACGCTCGGCACACGTCGCGCGTCGCCGGCGCCGGATCGATTTACGAATGCGCTGCGGGCGCTGTCCACGACCTCGGCGCCGTCTGCGGTGACGCAAGACAGTGCCGTGACACTGTCGCACGCCGCGAGCGCCCGGCGTCAAACTTAAACCACCGAGAGAATTTCATGAGTCTGCATGTTCTGCTGGTCGACGACGATCCTGTCGTTCGCGACCTCTTGCGCGAATTGCTGCATGCCAACGGCATGCAGGTCTCGGTGCTGCACAACGGGGCCTCGCTGCTGCGCCGGCTCGAACTCGAGCGGCCGTCGGTGATTCTGCTCGACATCATGATGCCGGAGCGTGACGGCTTGCGGGCGTTGCAGGATTTGCGCGCGGCCGGCGAAGACATCCCGGTGATCATGCTCTCGGCGCGTGGCGGGCCGCTCGACCGGGCGCTCGGGCTGGAACTGGGCGCCGACGACTATCTGGCCAAGCCGTTCGATCCGCGTGAGTTGCTCGCGCGGATTCACGCTGTGCTGCGCCGCCGCGGGCCGGTGGCCGCCAGCGCCCCCGACGCGCGCGCCCCGTACCGCTTCGGTCCGTTTGAACTCGATTACTCGCTGCGCACGTTGCAGCGCGAAGGCGAGCGTTTACCGCTGCGCGATACCGAGTTCGCCATGCTCAAGGCGTTCACGCAGCACCCCATGCAGGTGCTCCCGCGCGTCAAGCTGCACGCCATGCTCTATGGCGACGGCATCACGTTTCGCGATCGCAGCCTGGACGTGCCGGTGTGGCGTCTGCGACGGCTCGTCGAGGGCGATCCGTCCGAGCC
>NZ_KB290503.1:85784-155053 GCF_000282835.1 Pandoraea sp. B-6
GCGCTCGCTTCGCCCGCGCCAGTGGTCAAGCGTACGGTGCGCGGCTGGCGGGAGTCGGCGGCGTGACAATGCGTTGGCGGCTGCGCGACTCGCTCTTCGCGCGCATGGCAGGGCTAGGCATTGCCGTCCTGCTGGTGATGCATCTCGTGTGGAGTGCGTTGGTTTTCTATCAGCGTCCGCGTCAGCAGGTGGACGGATTTGCGCGCGGCCTGCTCATTGCCATCCAGAGCGTGGATCAACGCGCAGTGGACCCCGGCAGCCTCGCGCCGCCGCATGGCCTGCGTCGCGTGCCGCTGACGCGGGCGCCGGCGTTCGCCGATCGCGCAGACGACACACGCACCGCGCGCCTGCGCAGCGAATTGCTCGCGCGCTTGCCGGCCGGCACGCAGCTGCATCTGGTCGACGAGCGCAAGCAGGGTAGTTTGTGGGTCTTGCTGCCCCAACGCAGCGAGTGGATCGTCATCGGATTAGATTTGCCGCCGATGCCACCCTTCGTGCGCGAGACGGTCGGTATTCTGATCGGCGCGGTATTGCTGGCGTTGCTGGTGGCCTGGCAGATGCAGCGCCCGATTGCGCGCGTCGCCCACGCCGCGCGCGTGATCGCGCGTGGACGTCGTCCCGCCTTGTTGCCCGAGCAAGGGCCGCATGAGTTGCGCGACCTCACGCACGCCTTCAACGACATGGCCAAGCGCCTGGCCGAAGCGGAGGACAATCAGGCGATCATGCTGGCGGGCATTGCCCATGACTTGAAATCGCCGCTCACGCGTTTGCGTCTTCGCGCCGATTTGATCGACAGCGACAGCTCGCGCGACGGGTTTGTGCGCGACATCGCGTCCATCGATCACATCGTCCAGCAGTTCCTCGCCTACGCTCGCGACGAACCCGATACGAGTCCGCTTGTGGGCGTCGATGCGTTCTTGCGCGAACAGTTTCCGGCGCAGGGGGGCGACGAAGCCACGGCATCCTCGGCCACGGCGACCGAGTTGGCCGAGAGCGCGCCGCTGTTCGCCAGCCATTTGCGCGCGGGCCCGGCGTTCCAGTTGCCGCGCACGTTGCTCGACCGCGTCATGATGAATCTCGTCGACAACGCCCTCGAGCACGGCGCGCCGCCCGTGCGTCTGGCGACGTGGTGCGAGGGCGCGGTGGGCTGTATCGAGGTGAGCGACTGCGGGGAGGGGATTCCGGACGATCAGGTGGCGCTGGCGATGCGTCCGTTCGTGCGGCTCGACGCCTCGCGTGGTGGCGAGGGCCATTGCGGACTCGGTCTGTCGCTGGTGGCGCGGTTGGTCGAGGGGCTGGGCGGCGCCGTGCGTCTGGCGAGGTCGCCGGACGGCGGCCTTCGTGTCACGCTGCGCTTGCCCGTGACGCCCGCACCTGGGCTTACCGGCGGCTGAGATGATGCCTCAGGCGGCGTGCTGCCGCGCTGAGCCGCCATCGCGCCAGGCGCGTCAGTAGACCTCCGGCACGATCATTTCATCCGGCACCGGGTGACGCATATAGTCTTCGCTGCGGGCGCGTTCGGGCAATATCACCGACGAGCGCTCCACGTCGTGATACGGCACTTGCGCGAGCAAGTGATGCATGCAATTCAGGCGCGCGCGCTTCTTGTCGTCGGCCTGCACGACCCACCAGGGGGCTTCCGGAATGTGCGTGCGCTCGAGCATCACTTCCTTGGCGCGCGTGTAACTTTCCCAGCGACGGCGGCTTTCCAAGTCCATCGGACTGAGCTTCCATTGCTTCAGCGGGTCCTGAATCCGTGCGAGGAAGCGCGCCTCCTGTTCATCGTCCGAGATCGAGAACCAGTACTTCACGATCTGGATACCGCTGCGAACGAGCATCTTCTCGAACTCGGGCACCGAGCGGAAGAATTCTTCGTATTCGCTCTCGGTGCAGAACCCCATCACGTGCTCCACGCCGGCGCGGTTATACCAGCTGCGGTCGAACAGCACGATTTCGCCGGCGGCGGGCAGATGCTGAACGTAGCGCTGGAAATACCACTGCGTGCGTTCGCGGTCGTTCGGGGCGGGCAGGGCGGCCACGCGGCACACGCGAGGGTTCAGCCGTTGGGTGATGCGCTTGATCGCGCCGCCCTTGCCGGCCGCATCGCGGCCTTCGAAGATCACCACGAGCCGGTGGCGGCTGCGGATCACCCAATCCTGCAATTTGACGAGTTCGCCCTGCAGACGAAACAGTTCGCTGAAATAGTGCAGGCGGTCGCTGCGGGCCTCGGCGCTCAGGTCATTCAGCCCGGGCAGACGAAGATCGTCGATCTCCATCTCGATCTCTTCATCGTAGCTGTCGATCAGGTCATCCTGGAGGCGGCGCGCAAGCGAGGCGTCGCGGTCGGCATCGGAATCGAATTGGGTCATGGCGACGGACTCTTACGGACCAAAAAAATACGGAAGGCACCCGTCCAGCGTGGGTGAAGACAGGCCGGCACACGGCGCAGTCCCGCGTGCAGGGCGCACCCGAGAGTGAGCCAAAGTCTGCGACGATTTTATGACATTAGCATGGCGCGGACGAACGCCGCGCCAAGGCGTTTGCGTTCCGCCTCGCCCGGTGGGCGAAAGCGGCGTTGACAGGCGGTGTGCGAGGTGTGTGCGTTGTCACAAAAAAGCCATGTGACGGGGCCATGATGTCAGGTCGGCCCGCGCTGAGGTACGGGTCACGCCGCCCCCACTTTCGCCTACACACCGCGCGCATGTTCGCCGACTTGGTTCACAACGCTTATGGCTGCGATCAGGCGGGTCTGATCTATGGCTATCGATTCACCGACGGCACCTCGCCTGAGCCCATCGATTCGGGCGAGGCCCTCGCGTGGCTGGCGCAGGGCGAGCGTGCGCCCGGCTTCCTGTGGCTGCATTTCAACTTCGCGCATGCCGCGTGCGAGCGGTGGCTGCAGCAGCATCTGCGCTTGCCGGACGAATTCTACGAGCATCTGAGCGAAGGTTCGCGCTCGACTCGCATCGAACATTCCGACGACTGGCTGCTGGCCGTCATCAACGATGTGATTTTCGCGTTCGACATTGCGCAGTCGGAGATTTCAACGCTGCGTGTCGCGGCCAATGCCCGGCTGCTGGTCACGGGCCGGGTGAAGCCGCTGCGATCCATCGATAAGTTGCGCGCATCGGTCAAACGTGGCGAAGCCTTCCGTTCGCCGCTGGCGTTGCTGGTGCATTTGCTGCGCGATCAGGCGGATGTGCTCGAACGCATCGTGCGCGAGACGAGCGGGCGCGTGGATATGGTGGAAGACCGGCTATTGCAGCAGCGTATCGAGAGCAATCGCGCCGATCTGGGGTCGTTGCGCCGGGTGCTCGTTCGCTTGCAGCGATTGCTGGCACCGGAGCCGGCGGCGCTTTTTCGTCTGCTGAGCCGTCCTCCGCCCTGGGGGCATGTCGAGGACGTGCAGGAGTTTCGTCAGGCAACCGAAGAATTTGCCGTCGTGCTCAATGACTTGTCGGCCTTGCTGGAGCGAATCAAGCTGCTGCAGGAAGAGATTGCGGCAATGGTCAGCGAGCGCACCGAGCGCACGATCTACACGCTCACCGTCGTGACCGTGCTCGCCTTGCCCATCAACATCGTGGCGGGTTTCTTCGGCATGAACGTGGGCGGTATACCGCTGGCGGATCACCCGCACGGCTTCTGGGTTCTGGTCGCGATTGTCGCCACGGGGACCGCCGCCGCTGGCGGATGGGCGTTTCGGCGGCGGCCGGATTGATGGTGTCACGTCGAACCGCGACGCCAACACGGGCGGCTCATTGACCGTCCGGCGCGGCTTGAATCATCTTCCATCCGTTGCCGGCCGGGTCGCGAAAGCCCGCGTCGACACTGCCGTAGCGCTCGACCGGCGCCTGCGTGAACTCGACGCCGCCGGCTTTCAGTCTGGCGTAGCTTTCCTGGCAGTCCGATACGTGAAGTACCAGTGGCGGCATGGCACCCTTGGCGACCATCGCCCGCAACGTTTGCGCGGTCGCGTCGTCGTGGATGGGCGGGCCAGGGGTGAACAGGCCGAGCTGGAACGAGGGCTGGTCCGGATGCTGGACTGTCAGCCAACGGTACGGCCCGTTGCGCACGTCTGTGTGAACACGGAATCCGAGCTTCTCGACGTAAAACGCGAGGGCTTCATCCTGATCGTCGACGTACACACCGACCACTTGAATGCCTGGCTTCATAAGACCTCCTTGGTTGATGGAGGGACTGTACCTTGGGTTGCGCGGCGGCGCTTCTCCAAAACTGCGATCTTGAGATCGGGCCGCTGCGCCGCTTTCAGGACGCATGCGGGAACACGATCCGGGCAGTTGGGCGCGGTGGTCCGCGCCGACTGTCGGACAGCGCTCGGGCTTTGTCCATTGATGTCGCGAAAGATGCGGCCGAACGTGCCTACGCTCTCCCAGCCGGTGGCGAAGGCAATGTCGGTGATGCTCAGATCGGTGTCGCGCAACAGCGTGTTGGCCTGCTCGATGCGCCGTGTCAGCAGGTAGCGATGCGGAGGAATACCGAAGGCTCGCTTGAACGAGCGCGCGAAGTGCGCTTCGGAAGTGCCGCTGACCGCGGCCAGGCGCTTGACGGGCCAGGCCTCGTGCGAGGCCGAGTCCATGCGGTCTTTGGCGCGCAGCAGACGCCGCAGCAAGGCCGGGTCTTCCAACGGCGCGGTGTCGGCCGATTCGGCGCACGGGGCCGAAGACGGGGCTGGCATCGAGTCACGACGGCATTCGCGAGGGGCCATGAGTTCCAACGGCACAGACGAGATCCGCCTAGTTTAGGCGAAACAAGGGGGGGCGGGTATGGCCATGTGCGCAAGGGGCGGCGGCGGGCGCCGCCGGAGGCCGAATTCCTGATGTCTTCAGAACGTATGGTGCATGCCGCTCAGCACAAGCACCTGATTTTCATTGCTTGATGCCCCCGCGATCGACAGATACGCCTTTGTTCCGGCGTTGGTGTGCTCGCACAGCGCTTGCAGATACAGTTGCGTCGACTTGGACAGCGAGTAGATGTATCCCACCTCGACCTGCGACCATCGGTGACCGGACATCGTCGTCGTCGCAACGCCTCCAGTCACTTGATTGGAGCGCGTTAGCTGGTACTCGGCACCGGCTTCGTAGCTCTGATACACGTCTGAGGCAACGCCTTTTTTAAGGCGAACGCGCGTGTAAAGCCCGTGAACGCGAAGATTGCCGAATGTGTACAGAAGGCCTGAACCGAATGTCTGCGAATGGTCTGCAACGTATGCAGAAGCTGCGCTTCCTTGAAATGTGGTGAGACCTGTTGCCGCCACGCCAAAGGCGCGATTGTGCTGGTTGGAGAAAATGGCTGCCGTTTTCAGATTCCCGGACGCGAAATCGACGCCGATGCTGAAGGTGTTGCCGAAGCCGAAATTGGCCGTATTGCCAAGGCCGAACACCGAACTCGCGGAGAGGCCGTGATAGTTCGCAGAACGATACTTGATCGCATTGTCGATCGATGACGTCGCCGAGTTTGCGAGATTGTCGATATTGCCAGGATGGAACGCGTTCCATGACTGTGCGAGATAGGCGTTACTGAGCGGGGTGAGCAAATCGAAGTTAAGAGAACTTTGGTGCCCGACGGTAAGGGTGCCGGTGGTCGGCGAGGCGAGTCCCACGTATGCCTGGCGATTCCACATGGTTCCGCTTGAGACGGAAGTTCCGGTGCCTGTGAAAAAACCGTTCTCCAGTCGAAAAACGGTATGTAGGCCACCCCCGAGATCTTCAACGCCTCTGAACCCCCATCGATCCGGCTGCATATTGCTCTGATTGAATTTGAACAGGGCACTGCCCGCGCTGTTACTGACATAAGCGCCCCCTGCATCCAAGCTCCCGTACATCGTGACACCAGTTTGCGCCGAGACATTGCCGGCGAGTGAGCACATCAGTAATCCAGTTGCGATCGAGACCTTCATATTTCCCCGTCGATTCGAAACGGAAGTCCGGACAAATCGAGACTTCGTTAGTTAGTCGAGATGGTGTTGTTAAATGTTCAAATATGAACATGTAGAACAAAATTTGAGATTTCGAGGCGGATGGTTACATACTCAAAATTTCCGAGATGCTAGTGATTTCACCAGTAGCGAAAGGGGAGGTCGTGATGGCTACAATTTCTCATTCGTGAATCAATGTTTCGTATGTAAAACAAAGGAAGCAAATGGATACTCGGAGCACGACAGAGACCGATGCCGATTTACGGCCGGAGGGTGAGCGCCGCCGCGCGTTCCTGAAGACGACGGGAGCCGCACTTCTGTCCACATCGATCAGCAATCTCGTGCCTGCGACCGCCGCTCCGACGCAGCACATTGCAAAATCTCCTCCGGCCTCGCCACCGACGGGTTACAACGTTCTGTTCATCCTCGTCGACCAGGAACGTTACTTCGACGAGTGGCCGATGCCGGTGCCTGGACGAGAAAAGTTGAAGCGGCGCGGGATTTCGTTCGTCAATCACCAGATCGCGTCGTGTGTGTGTTCGCCGTCAAGATCGAACATCTACACGGGCCGCCATATGCAGCACACCGGTATCTTCGACAATGCGGGACTGCCATGGCAACCCGATCTGGGGCAGGACGTCCGCACGGTCGGGCATATGATGAAAGATGCCGGCTATCACTCAGCGTACTTCGGCAAATGGCATCTCAGCGCGACCATGCATGAGTCGCGCAGCCCTTACGATGCCCCCGTCGCGGATTATGCGAAGACGATGCGGGTATATGGCTTTGACGATTACTTTGGCGTGGGCGATCTTGTCGGGGCCGCTCATGGTGGCTATATGTACGATGGCACGACGACCGAGGCGGCGGTGACATGGCTTCGGAATCGCCGACCGAACGCGAGCACCTCCGAAACGTCAGCCAAGCCTTGGTTTCTCGCGGTCAATCTGGTGAATCCGCACGACGCGATGTGGTTCGACCCTGCACCGAGCGACAAAGGGCATGCGGGGTTGCTGCCTACCCGCGGCGCGCCAAACGACAAGCTGTATGAAACGCCATGGCGAAATGTGCCACTACCGCCGTCGCGCAAGCAACCACTGAACGGTCAGGGGCGACCGGCAGCCCATGCCATGTACGGCGCGGCGCACGCAGCGCTGATCGGCAGGTTCGACTTCAGCGACAGGAGTGTCGGCCTCTATCAAGACAATTACTTGAATTGCATTCGCGATTGCGATCGGCACGTCGCACGGATTCTGGAAGAATTGGACAACCTCGGCATTGCCGACCAGACCGTCGTGATCCTGACGTCAGATCATGGGGAGCTTGGCGGATACCATCAAATGATTGACAAGGGGGCGAACGCCTACCGCCAACAAAACCATGTGCCATTCATCGTCGCGCACCCGGCATACGAAGGTGGGAAACAATGCTCGGCCATCACATCGCACGTCGACATAGCGCCCACGTTGCTGGCGTTGGCCGGGTTGCCGGAGGAAAAGGTGCGCGCCATCGCGGGAAAAGCATCGGTCGGCCGCAGTTTCGCGCATCTGTTGAAGGCGCCGGACACGGCGCCCGTGGACGCCGTTCGTCCTGCAGCGCTGTTCAACTACGCGATGCTGCTGTATTACGACAGCGAATGGATGCTCGCGGAGTTCAACACCATGCGGCAACGCGGTGTGCCGCCGCAGGAGATGCATCGACGCGCATGCGCCCTGCAACCCAATCTAACGCTCAGGGGGGCGATACGGAGTGTATTTGACGGTCGTTATCGTTTCAGCCGGTATTTTGCGTTGTCGGATTTCAATCGTCCGACGACATTGGATGCGTTGATGCAACACAACGATCTGGAGCTTTACGATCTTCAATCGGACCCGGACGAAATGAATAATCTGGCGTCGCAGCCGGGGCGATATGGGACCGAGCTGCTTGCGATGAACGGCAAACTGAATGCCCTTATCGACGCGGAAGTCGGCGAGGACGCCCTAAGCAGTCTGCCGTTCATCGACAACCGGCTGCAATTCAATTTCCGGAAACATTCATAGCGAGGCGCTACCGGTGGGGGCGACTTGGCGCAAGCGCTTCCTTTACCCCGGCACGCGATCCAGCGCGGCCAACACATCTTCCGGTCGAATCTCCCGCGTGCACTCGAACGCGCGCGGCGTGTCGCGATGCCGTGGGCACCAGTGAAAGTCGTCGTGGTTGAAGCGCAGCGCCGGGTCGTGCCAGCAGCCGGTGCAGACGTCGCGCGCACTCACCCGGTAGGGCGTGGCGAACTCGTTGTGCGGCAGGGTGAAACCCGAGATCAGCACCGTAGGCGTGCCCATCGTCCAAGCGAGCCACGACAGTCCGCTCGACAAGCCGATAAAGGCACTCGCGTGCATCAGCCAGCGCGCGCGTTCGGTCAACGGCAGGTCGCCCGTGGCATCGATCGCGCCCGCCGGGATCGACTGCCAGAAATCCCCCTTGCCGTGCCGCGCCTTCTGATCGATGCACACGACCTGCATACCGCGTTCTCGCAGTCCGGCCACCACCGCATCCCATCCCCCCGGCCGATTCCAGTATTTGCATTGCGCGGTACTTTGCACGGCGATGCAGACGTAAGGTGCCGCCATCGGCCGCGACGCGTCCGGCAGCACCGTCTTCGCGCGCGCCTCGGCATCGTCTACGCCAAGAATGTGCGCCGCGGTGCGATGTAGCCCTGTCGCGCGGAAGTCGCGCGGTTGTTTCACGCGTGCCACGTCGTCGAAAAACAGGCCGATGTTGTACGTCGCGTAATACTTGCGTCGCTCCACCTTGTCCTGCGGGACGAAATCGACGTCCGGATACGCGTCGCGGAACAGCGACGCCACGGCCGGGGTAACGACACAGGCCAGACGGCACCCGTGCACTTGTGCAAAACGCAGCGCATAAGGCAGCCAGCCGAGCACATCGCCCAGGGCGGCCAATGGAAACTGGACCAGTACCGCCTGCTCGCGTGCATCGTAACGATGCGCAAAGACCTCCACGTCGTTCAGCCAGATCGTGATGCCATAGCGCACAAAATACTTGGCCGGGCTGCGCACGACGCCCGAGGAGAGGGAGACATCGGCCAGCGTGCTGTCGTCTCGCAGGTCGCTGATCCGCACGCGCCACGGCAGCGGCTGACCGAAATCGGGAATGACCACGCGTGCGCCGTCATTGAAATCGAAGCGCAGGCCGGCCGGGCCGACTTGCGTGGGCAGCAGGGCCGGCGACAGGAAAATCTGGTGCGGTGAGGGCGCAAACGGCGTGACTGCCGGCGAAGGGTCGGCGGGTGCAGTATCGGAGTGAGGCGGGGCGGGCATGGCATGGGTCATGCCCGACACCATACGCCGGACATAGCGCGAGCGATTGCGCGGCGAACGAGCGGAAAAGGGTCTATTTCTGGAAATTGGCTGGTTTTGGCGTCCAAAGGCCTTTCAGACCCTTTCGGTAATCCGTCCGGCAACGGGCCCGCAGACCCATTCGACGACGCCAAGCCCGGTCCATGGCGCCACTCGAACGCAACCGTAACCGGGGCCGCAGCGGCAAACGCTCATGCCGCGCCAGCCACCACCTGGTACTGCGCGCGCAGCGCCTGCGTGAACAGACGATGCGTCTCGCGCGGATTTTCCCGGCGCGTGAACATCGCCACCGGCGGCAGCGTCCATGTGAGCGACCAGGGTACGATCGCCACGCCGGCGATACGCACCAGCTCCTCGGCAATGTCTGCCGGCAACAGCGACACCGCGCGCTCGCTGCTGGCGAGCAACTCCCCCGTCAGCCGCGACGAGAAGCTCTCGACCACCGGCACCGGCGGTACCACGCCCGCGTGCAGGAACAGATCGGATAACTGGTCGCGCATCGGTGTGTGGGGCGCGCCCATCACCCAGTCGAGTTCGGCGAGCTGCGCCCACACCGGGGCGCTTCGTCCGAGCCGGGCGGCCAGACGGCGGTTGGCGACAACGCGCGGCATCTGGTGATGCAGCACTTCGAATTGCACCTGTGTCAGGTCGAGGCCGGCGCCCGCGCGTCCGATCACCACGTCGAGCGAGTGGTCGCGCAGTTGCGCCATCAGTGATTCGCTGGTGCCTTCATGGAGGGTGACGGTCAGTCGCTGGGGGATCTCGGCGAGCGTTTGCTGAATCGCGGCAGCCAGCGTCTTGCCGGAGATGTAGGGAATCACGCCCACCTGCAGTCGCGCCGCGTGTCCGGCCATCACGGCCTCGATGTCGCGGGTCAGGTGATCCAGGTCGTGCACCATCGCTTGCGCACGGGCGAGAACGACGTCGCCGAGCGGCGTGGGCGTCATGCCGCGCGGCGTGCGGTCGAACAGCGGGCCACCGAGCATGCTTTCCAGCTCCGCGAGGGCACTGGTGACCGCCGGCTGACTCGTCGCCATATGTTCGGCCACTCGCGTGAGCGAGCCGTGCTGCTGAATTTGCAGCAGCAGCACGAGATGACGCATCTTGAGCCGAGTGGTCAACCGCCGGACCACTTCCCCCGTGTCGAAAGGCACCGCCCCCATCTGTCCCCAATCCCCTGAAACCCCCGATGCTCCGGGCTTATAACGAAAACATGATGCCCCCATAGTAATTCAGAATCGTCCCCCGCTGGCGGCTGCCTAGAATGGCCTCACCTCTGATGCGCCAGGGCGGTAACCGTCTCCAGAATGGTCCGCGGCGCAAGGCAGAGCCGAGACATCGACCGAGGACGACACCCCCATGAGCCAAAGTAACGATCACCAGGCCGCCCTGGAATATCACCAGTTCCCGACCCCGGGCAAGATTTCCGTGACGGCCAGCAAGCCGCTCGTCACGCAGCGCGATCTGGCGCTCGCCTACACCCCGGGCGTCGCCATCCCGTGCCAGGAAATTGCCGCCGATCCCGCGCAGTCGTTCAAGTACACCGGTCGCGGCAATCTGGTCGGCGTGATCACGAACGGCACCGCCGTGCTGGGTCTGGGCAACATCGGCGCACTGGCCTCCAAGCCGGTGATGGAAGGCAAGGCCGTCCTCTTCAAGAAATTCGCCGGCATCGATGTGTTCGACATCGAAATCACCGAGAGCGACCCGGACAAGCTGGTCGAGATCATCGCGAGTCTCGAAGCCACGTTCGGGGGTATCAACCTCGAAGACATCAAGGCCCCGGAGTGCTTCACCGTTGAGCGCAAGCTGCGTGAACGGATGAAGATCCCCGTCTTCCACGACGATCAGCACGGCACCGCCATCACCGTTTGCGCCGCGTTTATCAACGGCTTGAAGGTCGTAGGCAAGGACATCCGCGAAGTCAAGGTCGTGACCTCGGGCGCCGGCGCCGCCGCGCTTGCCTGTCTGGACCTGATGGTCGACCTGGGCCTGCCCGTCGAGAATGTCTGGGCAACCGACATCGACGGCGTGGTCTACGAAGGCCGCACGGTGGGCATGGACCCGGACAAAGCGCGCTTCGCGCAGCCGACCGACAAGCGCACGCTCGCGGAAGTGATCGAGGGCGCCGACGTGTTCATCGGGCTGTCCGCCGGCGGCGTGCTCAAGCCGGCAATGCTGGGGACGATGGCGGCGCGTCCGCTGATTCTGGCGCTCGCCAACCCGACGCCGGAAATCTTCCCGGAAGAAGCGCGCGCCGCGCGCGACGACGTGGTGCTCGCCACCGGCCGTTCGGACTTCCCGAACCAGGTCAACAACGTGCTGTGCTTCCCGTATATCTTCCGCGGCGCGCTCGACGTGGGGGCGACCACGATTACGCGCAACATGGAAATCGCCGCCGTGCACGCGATTGCCGCGCTGGCCCAGGAAGAGCCGAACGACTCCGTGGCAACCGCCTACGGCGCGTATGACCTGTCGTTCGGGCCGGAGTACCTGATTCCGAAGCCGTTCGATTCGCGTTTGATCGTGCGCATTGCGCCGGCCGTGGCGCGCGCCGCCATGGAAGATGGCGTGGCCACGCGCCCGATCGCCGACTTCGACGCGTATGCCGATCAGTTGCAACAGTTCGTGTATCACTCGGGCGCGTTCATGAAGCCGATCTTTTCGGCGGCCAAGCAACTCGTGCGCGACGGCGGCAAGTCGCGCATCGTGTTCGCGGAAGGCGAGGAAGAGCGCGTGCTGCGTGCCGTGCAGGTGATCGTCGACGAAAAGCTGGCGCGTCCGATCCTGGTGGGCCGCCCGGAAGTGCTGCTCGCGCGCATCGAGAAGTTCGGTCTGCGCCTGCGTCTGGGCGAGGATGTCGAGGTGACCAATCCTTACTACGACGAGCGCTTCCACCAGTACTGGACCAACTACTGGGAGCTGCGTTGCCGTGACGGCATCACGAAGGAAATGGCGCGTGTCGAGATGCGCCGCCGTCTCACGCTGATCGGCGCGATGATGGTGCGCCTGGGCGATGCAGACGGCATGATTTGCGGCACCGTGGGCGCGTATCACGACCACCTGCGCTTCGTCGATGAAGTCATCGGCAAGCAGCCGGGCGCGAATACTTACGCGGCGATGAACATCCTGCTGCTCGACAAGCGCACCGTGGCGCTCGTGGACACGCACGTCAACGATGACCCGACGGCCGAGCAGATCGCCGAGTTCACGATGGCCGCCGCCAAGCAGATGTCGTGGCTGAACCTGAACCCGAAGGTCGCGCTGCTCTCGCGTTCGAATTTCGGCTCGGGCAGCGCCGCGTCGGGGACGAAGATGCGTCGAGTACTGGAGATGGTCAAGGCGCAGGCGCCGGAGTTGGAGATCGACGGCGAAATGCACGGCGACTGCGCGCTCGATGAAGGTCTGCGCAGCCGCATTCTGCCGCAGTCGCGTCTGAAGGGCGCGGCGAACCTGCTGGTGTGCCCGAACGTCGATTCGGGCAACATTGCCTACAACCTGCTCAAGACGGGCGCGGGCAGCAACGTGGCGGTAGGACCGTTCCTGTTGGGTGTCGGAGCACCCGTCAACGTGCTGACGTCGAGCTCCACCGTGCGACGCATCATCAACATGACGGCGCTGACCGTTATTCAAGCCAATCGCGACTGATGACTACACGGGGGGCACGCTTGGGGAGAATTTCCTGGGTGTGACACCCGTCACGGCCCCGGCCGGTCCGGCAGACGTATCGATCCGATGCGCTGCCGGCCAAGCCGGGGCTTTTTTCGTTTTCAAGCCTCGAGGCCCGAATCAGTTGCGGTGGTCGCGGCCGTGATCTCGGCCGTCGTGGCCATGGCCGCGGCCATGATCGTGGTCGTCACGACGATCCGGTCCCCGGCCGCGATCACCGCGATCCCAGCCGCCGCGACTCAGTGCCCAGCCGTTCGGGCCTTGATGCCAGGCCGGCGCGCGATACGCGTAGCCCGGACGGTCACGTTCCCAGTGACCGCCGCGCCACTCATGGCGATGGCCGTCCCAGTCCCAGAAACCCGGCGCCCAAACATATCCGACGCGCGGCGGCGGCATCGGCTCATAGCGCGGCGCCGGCGGCGCGCCGATGTTGATGGACACGCCCACCTGTGCATGGGCCGGGGCGGTGGCAATGCCCCCGAGCGTCGCGGTAACGAGGACAACGGTCAGCGTCAGTTTTTTCATGATGGCTCCCTTTGAGTTCGATTTTTGGGTACGTCTTCATCGTACGAGGAGCCGCGTCTGCCGCGAAGCGAATAGTCGTAAAAAAGTGTTGGAATTGTTTCGTTTTGTTTGTCGAAACGTGACGTGAAATGACGTAGCGCAAGCCGGAGCTTTGCATCGCCTGGCAGACGCTCGGGAGCGCCTCGCCAGTCAATGTGAGCGCCGAGGCGTCACGACTTCGACGCGTGCTGATGACGATATTCCTGCGTGCGTCCGCCGTAACCATAAGCCGCGCCGCGCGCATCGATCACGTGGATGTACGAGCACTCGTGCACGTTGCCGAGCAGGCCCGACAACGTTTCGAACACCTGAGCAATGAATTGCGCCTTTTCGGCCTTTGTATTCGTCTCGTCGGTCACGCTGATGTCCAGATGGAAGGCGTTTTTCCCTTGCTCCGAGAGGGGCGCTCCGCCGATGAACCAGCGCGTGTGCGGAATATAGTCGACGGTCACGGCGATGACCTCCGGCGCCTTGTGCAGCGTGTCGACGGTCAGTTGCGAGACCGCGCGAACGGCGTTGCGGGTGAGGGCGTCGTCGGGCGTGCCCGAGAGTTGCAGAACGATGTGCGGCATGGTGCGGCTCCCAAAGATTAAGCGGTGCTGAGTGATGTGAAGACAACGCCCTAAGTCTAGGGAGAGGATTGACATCGGAAAAGCTGGAATTTACGATTTGATCCATCGTTTTTGTCAATGGATGAATGCATGACGCCCGGTTTCGATTTCGATCAGTTGCGCACCTTCGTGGCGGTGGCCGAGGCGGGCAGTCTGTCGGCCGCCGCGCCGCGCGTGTTCCTGTCGCAGTCGTCAGTGAGCGAGCAGATTCGCAAGCTCGAAGTGCGCATCGGCGTGACGTTGTTCACGCGCGGCAAATTTGGCGTAAGCGCGACGCCGGCGGGCGAGCGGCTGCTCGGACACGCGCGGCAGTTGCTCGCGCAGTCCGAACGGGCGTGGCATGACGTGCGCGGATTCTCCCTCGCCGGCGAATTGCGGCTGGCGATCACAGACTACTTCCGTCCGGCCGAAGTCGCGCGCATGCTGCGGCATCTCGGCATGGCGTATCCGTCGCTGCGCATTCACGTCACGATTCTGAAAAGCGGGGAGATCGAGGCGGGCTATGACACGGGCGACTTCGACATCGGTCTGTCGATGCGCGTGCTCGGCAAGGCGCTCGCTCGCGAGGCGGTGGCCGGCACGCGCACGCTGGGGCGCGAGTCGCTCGAGTGGGTGGCATCGCCGGACCTCGTTCTGGCGGCCGGCGCGCCGCTACCGCTGCTGGTGCTGCCCGATAGCTGTGCGCTGCATCGCTTCACCACGCAATGGCTTGACGACCACCGTGTGCCCTTCACGATTGCGCACGTGGCCTCGGGCGTGGCGGGGCTGCAATTAGCGTTGAGCGCGGGGCTCGGGGTGGCGTGCCTGAATGCGTCGGCGTCGGGGCCGTCGCTTGCGCGTATCGAAACGTTGATGCCCGGGCGGCGCCTGCCCGCACTGCCGGACGCCGAATTTCATTTGCTTCCCGCGCGCCGTGGCGAGCCTGAGTGGGTCACGCACGCGCGCGATGCGTTGGCCGAGCAGCTTACAGCGCGTTGAGGGGGATCTTCAGATAGCGCGTGCCGTTGGCTTCCGGCGCCGGCATGTCGCCTGCACGGATGTTGACCTGTACGGCGGGCAGAATCAGCGTCGGCATCTCGAGCGTCTTGTCGCGGGCCTCACGCATGGCGACGAAGGGGTGCTCTTCGATGCCGTCGTGCACGTGGATGTTGGCGCGCCGTTGCTCGTCCACGGTCGTTTGCCAGTTCGCCGTGCGTCCGGCGGGCGGATAGTCGTGGCACATGAACAGACGCGTCGACGCCGGCAGCGCCAGCAGGCGGCGGATCGAGCGGAAGAGCGGGTGGGCATTGCCGCCGGGGAAGTCGCAGCGTGCCGTGCCGACATCGGGCATGAAGAGGGTGTCGCCGACAAACACGGCGTCGCCCACGCGATAGGCCATGTCCGCCGGCGTATGGCCGGGGACGAACATCGCTTCGGCCTGCAGCGCGCCAATGGCGAACGTCTCGCCGTCTTCGAACAAATGGTCGAATTGCGAGCCGTCTGGCGGCACGTCGGCGCCCAGATGGAACAGCGTCTTGAAGACGTGCTGCACCTCTCGGATGTGCGCGCCGATGGCAATGCGTCCGCCGACGCGTTCCTTGAGCCAGTGCGCTGCGGACAGGTGATCGGCGTGCGCATGCGTCTCAAGAATCCAGTCGACTGTGAGCTTGTGTGCGGCCACGAAGTCGAGCACGCGCTCAGCCGATTCCGTATGCGTTCGGCCGGCCTTGGGGTCGTAGTCGAGCACCGGATCGATGATGGCCGCGCGTGAGCCCGGCGCATCGAACACCACATAGGTCACCGTGGAGGTGGTGGTGTCGAAGAAGGCTTCGATGTTGGCGGGCGTGGCTGGCATGATCGGCTCCTGCATTAATTTATTAATTGATATATTATAGTCTAGTATAATGTTTATGGCGACGTGACCTCTCGCCGCGCCGCAATGCTCTGAATGGTTCGATCCTGCCATGCCAAAAGTGACTGCGCTATCCCCTGTCGAACGGGCCACGGCCTCCGCGGACACCGCGCCGCTGGATGTCGCACGGTTGCGCGCCGCCGCGTGCGATGCCACCGCGCTGCTGCGTGCGCTGGCCAACGAAGACCGTCTGCTGATCCTGTGCCAGCTCACACAGGGCGAACTGTCTGTGGGGGAACTGGAGGCGCAGCTCGACATTCGGCAACCGACACTCTCCCAGCAGCTCGCCGTGCTGCGTACCGAGTCGCTGGTGACGACCCGGCGTGACGGCAAACGTATCTACTATTCGGTCGCCGATGGCGCAGTGCTTGCCTTACTGGCATGCCTCTACGACCAGTTTTGTCCGAAATTCTGATTAATTGACGGGACGCTCCGCACATGACCCTCGATACCCTTCACTTCACCCCATGGACCGCGTTGGCCGGCGGTTTGCTCATTGGCGTTGCCGCCGTCTGGCTGATGCTGGCGACCGGGCGCATTGCAGGCATCTCCGGCATTGCCGGAGGCCTGTTGCGTCCTCGCGCCGGCGATGTGGGCTGGCGCATCGCCTTCGTCGTCGGGTTGATGGCAGCCCCTTGGGCGTACCGCGCCGTGGCCGTCGTGCCCGCGGCGCAGATCGACGCCAGTGCCGCGATGCTCGTGGCGGCGGGTGTGCTGGTCGGCTTCGGCACGCGACTCGGGTCGGGCTGTACGAGCGGCCACGGCGTGTGCGGCTTGTCGCGGCTGTCGTGGCGCTCGCTCGTCGCCACGCTGTGTTTCATGGCGATGGGTTTCCTGACCGTGTTCGTCGTGCGCCACGTACTCAATCTGGGAGGTGCGGCATGAAGAAGCTGCTTTTTGCGTTCATTGGCGGGCTCGTCTTCGGGCTGGGGCTGATACTTGCCGGGATGGCGAATCCGGCGAAAGTGCTGGGCTTTCTCGATTTGGCCGGCCGGTGGGATCCGTCGCTGGCGTTCGTGATGGGCGGGGCCATCGCGGTGGGGCTGGTCGGGTTCCGGCTGGCACGCTCGCAGGCACTGGCCTGGACGGGCGAGCCGCGTGCCTGGCCGGGGGCGAAAGGTTTGGACAAACGGTTGGTGCTCGGGGCGCTGACGTTCGGTGTCGGCTGGGGAATTGCCGGGATTTGCCCGGGACCTGCGTTGGTGCTGCTCGGCGCTGGTTCGGGCAAGGGACTGCTGTTCGTCGTCGCCATGATCGCCGGCATGGCGCTGCACGCGGTCATGACACGGGCCGACGCGAAGTAACGCGCGCGGCTCAGTGTTTTCTCGCCAACTCCGTGCCCGCGTCGGCAGCCAGTTGGCGGGTGACCGGAATCGATAGCCAGGAGAACAGGCCGATCACGAGGAACGCCGGCAGGAAATCGCGGGTGGTCAGGTGTTCGTGGCCGGCCAGCCGGCTGCTCACCTGCAGCACCATTCCCGAAATCGTCACGCCCAGCCCCAGCGACAACTGCTGAACCACGCTCGCAAGACTGGTGGCTCGGCTGGCGTCGGCGCTGGCAATGTCGGCGTACACGATCGAATTGAGGCAAGTGAACTGCAGCGACGGGAAGAAGCCGCCGAACGCCACGACGGCAAGCATCACGATCACCGGCGTGTCATGCGAGAAGAATCCGTAAGACGACAGCGCCAGACCGGCCAACGCCGCATTGACGATCAGCACGCGGCGAAAACCGAATCGCGCGAGCACGCGCTGTGCAATCGCCTTCATGAAAATCGCCCCGAACGCCGACGCGCAGGTAATCATGCCGGATTCGAACGGATCCATGTGGAGCCCCTCCTGCAGCGCCAACGGCAGCAGAAACGGCACGGCCCCCAACCCGATGCGAAAGAGCGATCCGCCGACGACACTGGCGTGGAACGTCGGGATGCGCAGCAACCTGAGGTCGAGCAGAGGCGCTTGCACACGATTGGCATGGCGCCAGTAGGCATAGACAAAGAGGGCCCCCACGGCGCACAGGGTGACGACGAGGCTGCCGTCGATGTGGGGTTCGCCGATCATGGCCAGCCCGAGCATGAGCAGGCCGCTGCCGAGCGCGGAGAGGACGAAGCCCAGCGTGTCGAGGCGTCCGGCGTCGCCGCCGCGCTCGTTGTCGATGTATTTGCCCGCGAGGTAGATGCCGAGCAGGCTCACCGGAATGTTGACGAAGAAGATCCAGCGCCAGTGCAGATAGGCCGTGATCGCGCCGCCCAATGGCGGGCCGATGACCGGGCCGAGCAGCGCTGGCATCGTCAGGTAGCCGATGGCCTTGACCAGATCGTGCTTGGGCACCGCACGAAAGATGACGAGACGGCCGACCGGCACCATCATCGCGCCGCCCACGCCCTGCAGAAAGCGCGCGAACACGAACGTCGGCAGCGAAAACGACAGCGCGCAGAGAATCGAGCCGGCCATGAAGATGCCGATCGCCGTGCGGAAGACGTTGCGCGCGCCAAAGCGATCGGAGACCCAGCCGCAGATCGGAATGAAGATGCCGAGCCCGACCACGTAGGCGGTGAGCGCCATCTTCAGCGAAATCGGGTCTTGATGAAGATCTCGCGCCATGGCGGGCAGCGAGGTGGTGATCACCGTGGCGTCGATGTTCTCCATGAACAGGGCGCAAGCGATGATGAGCGGAATGATGACGGCGCGCGACACAATGGGGGGAATGGCTGGCGCAAAGACTCGGATTGTCCCACGATTTAAGCGACTGCTTCAATCGCCGAGGCGACGCCTAGCGCTGGTTGGCCGCCAATTCGTCGGCGTTGAGCCGGTACAGCACGTGACGGCGCATCCGGTGGCCGGCCGGAATCAGCGGATGCAGAAAGTCTTCATCGGGGCAATGGCGCATGCCGATGCGCTCCATGACCGCGCGTGAGCGAACGTTCGCGGGAACGGTGAACGACACCAGCGCGTCGAGGCCGAGCGTTTCGAACGCGAAATATGCGGCGGCGAAGGCCGCCTCGGTCGCGTACCCTTTCGACCACCAGGCACGCGCCAGCCGCCAGCCGATCTCCACGGCCGGCGCGAAAGGGGCGTCGAAACCCACGCGCATCAGGCCGACGAACCCCGCGAACGGCGTCACGCCTGGGATTTCCAGCACCCAGGGACCATAGCCATGCGTCTCGATATGTTGGGCCAGCCGGTGCGCGACGGCGTCGCTCTGGGTCCGGTCGAGTGTCGTCGGAAAGTGGCGCATGACATCTCGATCGGCATTGAGCGCGGCGAAAAGTGGCAAATCCTCCGGTCGCCACTGACGCAAGACCGTGCGCTCGGTAGTGAGCGCGCGCGCGGGGGTACCGAACGGCGAATGCGAATCCTCAGCCAGCGTCGACGTGCTCATGCGCTCAAAATTCCGTTGAATTCGCCCGAATCCGAATGGCAAATCGCCGATTGTGACAATTCTGGATTGACTTAATTCGATCTGCGCGAACATTGTGTTCGTGCCCGTCAATATTGCCATACGAACCGTGACGCGCAGTAGCGTCAGGCCCGACGGTTCTATTGTACGAAAATGCGATCGACTCGGGAGATGGCATCGACGCACGCGTTTGGTGGCTACGATTCGAAAATCGAGGGTGACACCAATGGCACGTCCGAGACGACGTCCGGCGAATCGCATGGATCCGGGGGCCACTCGGGTTATCCGTGAATTACGGCGCTGGGATGCGAATAATCCGAATGAGTGAAGTCTTTCGAATCGCGGAACGATCGGATAGCGATTGAATGTTTGGGGAGCACCTATTGTCTGAGGCATCGAGCGATGATGCCATCTGCGTCGTCGGCGCCAAACATGGCCCGGCAAAAAAGCCTTACGAAAACTTGCAGGAGAAAGTGTGAACTTATCACGCCGCCTCGCGTCCACATCGCACGATGGCGGGAATGCTTTTGCGATTGCCGGCAATGGGGCACGCTAATGCCTCGATATCGACGAGGCCGATCTGATGATATTCCCGGAATCGCGCTCCGATTCTGTGCTTTGTCGGAAGCATCGATCGGACGATTCAATGCGAATTTTGCGTTTGCAGACTCATTCTCTGGAAATGCGGTTTTCAAATTATTAAAACTCGTGCTATTTTAAGTGGCGATCCATTTTAACAACCCAAGGACAGGCCAGATGGCAAGCTATAAAGAACTCGTCGCGCAGCGCGAAAAGATTGAAAAGCAAATCGAAGAGGCTCGGGCCCGTGAAGTCGCTCAGGTCATCGCTGAAGTCAAACAGAAGATTCAGGAATATGAACTGTCCGCCAAGGATCTGGGGCTTGTCGCAACCGATGGCCGTCGCCGTGCCGCGCGCGCCCAGATTGCGCCGAAGTACATGAATCCGGCCACGGGCGAAACGTGGTCGGGTCGTGGCCGCGCCCCGAAGTGGGTCGGCAAGAACAAAGAGAAATTCCTGATCAAGTAATTCGCTGACCCAATCCGAACCGGTACTGCCGGTCACATGTCAGGGTGGTCGGGGAGCCACCATCGCTGCGCCGCGGTCACGTCCGCGGCGGCGAGCGTTGGCCGCCGTGTCCCTGTGCGCACTAGCGCAGCCATCCAGTCGTCGCATTGCCCCCAACCCGGATCGTCTGGCTGTGGCTTGATGTGATGCCGTGCCGTAAAGGACAGAACCCGCCGTTCGTACACCGACGGCGGGTTTTTTATGGTGTGTGCCGTGTATCCGGCACGCGTCGTACGCAGAGTCCGCTTATTCCGAGCCCGGATTTTCCGGCGGAAACATCAGCGTGACCTGTAAGCCGCCGGTAGGCCGATTGCTGAACGATACGCGTCCGCCCAGTTGCTGGGTGAGCTTATCGACAATGGCGAGACCGAGCCCGCAATGCGCATTGCCGCCGCGAGCCGGGTCAAGCCGGACGAACGGCCGCACGATGCGATTGATGTCTTCATTGGCAATGCCCGGGCCGCTGTCTTCGATCACGAGACGCCATCCGCTCGCGTCGTGTGACGTGCGAATCGCGAGCGGCGCCTGTCCGTACGTCACCGCGTTATCGAGCAGGTTGTTTACGATGCGCTCGAGATAGGTCTGCCTGAGCTTGAAGCCCGGACCGGCCTGAAGATCCAGTTCGATGGCATAACCTTGATCGAGGAACGGGGCGACCAGTGCGGGAATGCGGGCTTCCACCGGCGACGTTGCACTTTCCATTTCGATCCCCCGGGCAAACAGCAGGAACTGATCGACGATGCGAGTCATCGATTCGGCGTCGCGTGTAATGCCCTCGCTCATCTGGGCGTCGTCGAGCATTTCGGCACGCAGACGTAACCGTGCAAGCGGCGTTTTCAGATCGTGGGCAATGCCGGCAAGCATGGTGTTGCGCTCCCGGTCGGTTTGCACGATGTCGTGGCTCATGCGATTGAAGCGCTCGGTCAGTTGACGCAACTCCAACGGGCCGCGCTCCTTGACCTGGGTGCGAATGCGATGGGTGGCGAGTTGCTCGGCGGCGGCGGCCATGTCCCGCACCGGCCGCTGCAATTGCCACGCCGCGAACAACGCAAAGATGACGGTAATGCCGAGGACTGCGGCCAGACCCGGCAAAATCATGGCCGTGCCTGGCGGATTACGCACGGACAGCACCGGCGTGGCGATCCAGTAGTCGCGGCCCGGCAGGCGGGCCCAGATGCGAGGCGGTGGCGTGCGCTCCACGCGCAACTGCGTGCCCGCGGGAAGGCGCCGGGCGAGTTCGGTCGTCAGGCGGGCGGTCTTGCTGGCGGCCTCGAAGACGTCGCCATGCGCGAACGAGACCGGCACGACCTGCACGAGATCCGGCAATGTGAGCGTCGAGCTGCCGTCGTGCACTTCGGCCGCCGCCTTGATGATGAAGGCCATTTGCTCAGCGGCATTTTGCACACGCGTCTCATCGTGATCGCTGCGCAGGATCGTGAGATATGAGAAATGGCTGATGACCAGCGCTGCGATGATGAGTAGCGCGAGCCGGCCAAATAAAGTGTCGAAACGGCCTTTCATGCAGGGCTCTGCCTGTGGGCTGGGGTAAGCAGTATCGGCAGCATGCCGGCGTCCTTGTCAGACGGGGAGGTGACGTCGTCGAACAGGGCGACGACGCAGCGTTGTGTCCGGCGCCGGGCCATCAACCGGTGGCCATGTCGGCGCGTTGACCGTCGGGAACGAAGATGTAACCGCGCCCGCGCACGGTCTGGATGAAGCGCGGGCTCTGCGCGTCTTCGTCGAGCAGACGGCGCAGGCGCCAGATCTGCACATCGATGCCGCGATCGTTGACATCGCTGTCCGCGCCGTAGAGCAGTTCGATGATGCGTTCGCGCGAGAGCACCTGCATTGCGTGGTTTACCAGCAGGCGCAACAAGCCGTATTCGCCGTCCGAGAGCGTGAGCAACTGCGCATCGCGGGTGAGCGTGCGGCTGCGGAAGTCGAGCACGAACGGGCCGAATGTATAGTTCTCGCGCTGCTCGGGCACCGCGGCATCGGGCTGTTTGCGACGGCGCAACACGGCATTGATCCGGGCGAGCAGCTCGCGCGGACTGAACGGCTTGCCGAGATAGTCGTCGGCACCGATTTCCAGTCCGACGATGCGGTCGATCTCGTCGCTGCGCGCGGTGAGCAGGATCACCGGCACATCGTCGTTGCGCGCGCGCAGGTCCCGCAGGGCGGTGAGGCCATCGACCTTGGGCATCATCAGGTCGAGCACGATCAGCGACGGACGCTCACGCTCCAGGCGTGCGGCCAATCCGTCGCCGTCATGCATCACCGCCACCGAGAAGCCGTGGCGGCTCAGGTATTCGCGCAGCAGATCACGCAGATCGGGATCGTCGTCGACAACAAGAATCTTCATATTCGTTCGGACAGGGAGTGTTGTCATGATAGTGGCCTCCCCGCGCGCCTTGACGCGGGTATTGTTTCCAGACATTACAGCATTGGTCACCCGTAACGTTGCGTAATAATAGAGCCAGCGCCGGTGATACACGAAATTCGCCCCCATCGCATAAGGTTCGATCTAACCGGCAAGCCACCCTGCCGGTGGCCGGTTCCGCACACCCAGTCGTACGTCTCGCGTTGCGAGAGCGCTGCGACAAGGCAATGCAGCGCATCGCGACGCGCGGTGCCAACGCTGTCATGCGAACCATCGCGCGCGCGGCCGGTCTTTCCTTTGCCGCGCCAAGCGCGATTCCCCTTGGGGAAAGCGGGTGTAATCAGCCGTCCTATCGGGCTTTGACAACGGTCTGCTATGCTGATTGGCCGGATCTGGCGTGAGGCAAGGCCCCCGGGGTTGACGGACGTTTTGCTGCGCCGCGGCACTCGATCGCAAGACCATCGTCCACACGGGACGAATCCACCTACCACTGCGCTGTAATGAGGAAGTCATGACCGAGCACGGTCCCCACGGTTCCGAACCACCGAACGGTTCTGATCGGCCAGCACCCCCCACTGCTGGCACGCAACGCGACACCGGGCCAGCCCCTGTGGCTTCGCGTACGCGCCGCTGGCTCGTGCCCGGCGTGATCGGACTGATCGTTGTGCTCATCGCCGGGGGTGTTTATTACCGCGTGCATTCCCAAAGTGCGCAAGGTCCGGCTCAAGCGGGCGGGCGTCGCGGCGCAGCGCCGGGCGGCGTGGCCGGCGCGGGTGCGCCCGCCACGCCGGTGACGGCGGTCGAGGCGAAGACGGGCGACCTGCCGGTCTTCCTCAACGGGCTGGGCACCGTCACGCCCACGCGCAGTGTGACCGTGCATTCGCGTGTCGACGGACAGCTCATGAAGGTGCACTTCAAGGAAGGCGACAGCGTCAAGGAAGGCCAGTTGCTCGCCGAAATCGATCCGCGTGCGTTCCAGGTACAGGTCACCCAGATGGAGGGCCAACTCGCCCGCGACCAGGCGTTGCTCAAGAATGCGCAACTCGACCTCGCCCGTTACGAGACACTGCTCAAGCAGGATTCGATCGCCGCGCAGACGGTGGACACTCAACGTGCGCTCGTCAAGCAGTACGAAGGAACCGTCAAATCCGACGAGGGGCAGCTCGGCAACGCCCGCCTGCAACTGAACTATGCCAGCGTGATCGCGCCGGTGTCGGGGCTCGCGGGGCTGCGCCAGGTCGATCCGGGCAACATCATTCACGCGTCGGACACCAACGGCATCGTCATCATCAACGAGGTGACGCCAATTACCGTCGTCTACACGATTCCCGAGGACAACCTGTCGAAGGTCCTCAAACGCTCGCGAGACGGGGAGACGCTGCCCGTGGAAGCCTTCGACCGCGCCGGCAAGGTGAAGCTGGCCACCGGCAGGCTCGCCTCCATCGACAACCAGATCGACACGACAACCGGCACCGTCAAGCTCAAGGCCGAATTCGCCAATCGCGACGGCTTGTTGTTTCCGAACCAGTTCGTCAACGTGAAGATGCTCGTCGACACGCTCAAGGGCGCCACGCTGATTCCGAGCGCCGCGGTACAGCGCGGCACGCAGGGCAGTTTCGTCTACACGGTACAGCCGGATCAGACGGTCAAGCTCAAGACCGTGAAGCTCGGACCGACCGACGGCACCAACGTCGCGGTGGAGTCTGGCATCGCGCCGGGCGAGAAGCTCGTGATCGACGGCATGGACAAGCTGCGCGACGGCGCCAAGGTCGAGGTGATCACGGCCGCGAGCCGTGCGGCGGCCGTTGCGCCGCCCGCGCCGGGGGACAAGCGCAACGGCGGTCATCGCCGTCCGGCGCAATAGGGCGGTCTCGCGTGACGCCGCACGGCATCGTGCGTCCACGCCCCGCCCACGCTCGGCCCACGGCCCCCAGAAACGCCCTTCGACGTAGCCAATGAATCCGTCCCGCCCGTTTATTCTCCGACCGGTCGCCACCTCGTTGCTGATGGTGGCGATCCTGCTTGCCGGTTTCGTCGCGTACCGGCTGTTGCCGCTCTCGGCATTGCCGGAAGTCGACTATCCGACCATTCAGGTGGTCACGCTCTACCCGGGCGCCAGCCCGGATGTGATGACCTCGTCGGTGACGGCCCCGCTGGAGCGTCAGTTCGGCCAGATGCCGGGCCTGAACCAGATGTCGTCGACCAGTTCGGGCGGCGCGTCGGTGATCACGCTGCAGTTCTCGCTCAATCTCGGGCTCGACGTTGCCGAGCAGGAAGTGCAGGCCGCGATCAACAGCGCCAGCAATCTGCTGCCCACCGATCTGCCGATGCCGCCGATCTACAGCAAGGTCAATCCGGCCGATACGCCGATCCTGACGCTGGCGATCATGTCGAAGACCCTGCCGCTGCCCAAGCTCGAAGATCTGGTCGACACACGTGTGGCGCAGAAGATTTCGCAATTGCCCGGCATCGGTCTGGTGAGCCTCTCGGGTGGCCAACGCCCGGCGGTGCGCATTCAGGTCAATCCCCGCGCGATTACGTCGTACGGGCTGAGTATCGAGGACGTTCGCACGTCCATCGCGGCGGCCAACGTCAACCAGGCGAAGGGCAGTTTCGACGGTCCGCTGCGTGCCTCGACCATCGACGCCAACGACCAGCTCGCGTCGGCCGACGAGTACCGCAACCTGGTCATCGCGTACAAGAACGGTGGCCCGATCCGTCTTTCCGATGTCGCCGACGTCATCGATGGCGCCGAGAACACCAAGCTTGCCGCATGGGCGGATACCACGCCGGCCATCGTGCTCAACGTGCAGCGTCAGCCGGGCGCCAATGTGATCGAGACAGTCAACCGGGTCAAGGCGTTGCTGCCGCAGTTGCAGGCCTCGCTGCCCGGCAGCATCGACGTGAAGTTGCTGACCGACCGCACAACGACGATCCGCGCCTCGGTCTCCGACGTGCAGTTCGAACTCCTGCTCGCGGTGGCCCTGGTGGTCATGGTGATTTTCCTGTTCCTGCGCAACGTCTCGGCGACGATCATCCCAAGCGTGGCCGTCCCGCTCTCGCTCGTCGGCACGTTCGGCGTGATGTACCTGGCCGGCTTCTCGATCAACAACCTCACGCTCATGGCGCTTACCATCGCGACCGGCTTCGTGGTCGACGACGCGATCGTGATGATCGAGAACATCGCGCGTTACATGGAGCAGGGGGAAAAGCCGCTGCAGGCGGCGCTCAAGGGCGCGGAACAGATCGGCTTCACCATCATTTCGCTCACGTTCTCGCTGATCGCCGTGCTCATTCCGCTGCTGTTCATGGGCGACGTTGTCGGCCGCCTGTTCCGCGAGTTCGCGATCACGCTGGCGGTGTCGATCCTGATCTCGGCTGTGGTGTCGCTCACCCTCACGCCGATGATGTGCGCGAAGCTGCTGCGTCACGTGCCCGAAGAGAAGCAGGGCAAGTTCTACCGCAAGACCGGCGAGATATTCGACCGCATCATCGCGAAGTACGGCGAGTGGCTCTCATGGGTGCTCGATCGTCAAACGGCCACGCTGCTCGTTGCGCTCGGCACGCTTGTGCTCACGGTGCTGCTGTATCTGTGGGTGCCGAAGGGCTTCTTCCCGGTGCAGGACACGGGGGTGATCCAGGGGATTTCCGAAGCGCCGCAGTCGATCTCGTTCGCGGCAATGGGCGAGCGCCAGCAGGCGCTGGTCGCCGCCGTACTCAAGGACCCGGCCGTCGAATCGGTGTCGTCGTTCATCGGCGTGGATGGGGTGAACACCACGCTCAACAGCGGGCGGCTGCTCATCAATCTGAAGGACAAGGCCGTGCGCGGACTCGACGCCTCGGCAGTGATCCGCCGCATCCAGCCCGAGGTGGCGAACGTGCCCGGCATCGCGCTCTATATGCAGCCGGTGCAGGATCTGACCATCGAAGACCGCATCAGCCGAACGCAATATCAGTTCACGCTGCAGGATCCGAGTCTCGATACGCTCGGCATCTGGGTGCCAAAGCTCGTCGACAAGCTGCAACACGTACCGCAACTGGCCGACGTGACGAGCGACCTGCAAGTCAATGGCTTGCAGGCTTACGTGGACATCGATCGCGACACGGCGAGCCGCCTGGGCGTGACGCCGGCGGCCGTCGACCAGACGCTCTACAGCGCGTTCGGCCAGCGACTGATTTCGACGATCTACACGCAGGCGTCGCAGTACCGCGTGGTGCTCGAAGTGGGTAACGATTTCCAGCGCGGCCCCGACGCGCTGAAGGGCATTTACGTTGCGTCGACCTCGGGGGTGCAGGTGCCGCTGACATCGTTCGCGAAGATCGTGGAGAAGCCCACCCCGCTGGCCATCAACCACCAGGCCCAGTTCCCGGCCGCCACGATCTCGTTCAATCTCGCCAAGGGCGCGTCGCTCGGCGATGCCGTGAAGGCGATTACCGCGGCCGAGGTGTCCATCGGTCTGCCGGTGAGCACGCAGACGACCTTCCAGGGCGCGGCGCAGGCGTTCCAGGCGTCGCTCTCGAACACGCTGTGGCTGATTCTCGCGGCGGTCGTGACGATGTATATCGTGCTGGGGGTGCTCTACGAGAGCTACATCCATCCGATCACGATCCTGTCGACGCTGCCCTCGGCCGGTGTCGGCGCGCTGCTCGCCCTGATGGTCTCGGGCAACGACATCAGCATCATCGCGATCATCGGCATCATCCTGCTGATCGGCATCGTGAAGAAGAACGCCATCATGATGATCGACTTCGCGCTCGAGGCGGAGCGTGAACGCGGCATGGCGCCGCGCGAGGCGATCTATCAGGCCTGTCTGCTGCGTTTTCGGCCAATCCTGATGACGACGATGGCCGCTGTGCTGGGGGCGCTGCCGCTCATGCTTGGCTCGGGCGTGGGGTCCGAGTTGCGGCAGCCGCTCGGGATCACCATGGTGGGCGGGCTGATGGTCAGTCAGGTGCTCACACTCTTTACCACGCCCGTGATCTATCTGTGGTTCGACCGCTTGGCCGCACGGGCGCGCGCCTGGCGCGATCGGCGTTTCGGTACCTCGGGGCCGCCGGACGATCCGGGGCACGGCGATCATGGCAAGCCGGGCGGCGGCAGTGACGGCCCGGCCACCACAGGCGGCCCAGCGCGATGAACCTGTCGGCTGTCTTCATCAAGCGCTCGGTCGCGACCGTTCTGCTCACCATCGGGGTGACGCTGGCGGGCATCGTCGCGTTCGGGTTGCTGCCAGTCTCGCCGCTGCCGCAGGTCGATTTTCCGACGATCTCCGTTACGGCGTCGCTACCCGGCGCGAGTCCCGAGACGATGGCCGCGAGCGTGGCCACGCCGCTGGAGCGCTCGCTCGGCCGGATTGCCGGGGTGACGGAAATGACGTCGAACAGCACGCTGGGCTCGACCCGCATCACGCTGCAGTTCGATCTCTCTCGCGATATCAACGGCGCGGCGCGCGACGTGCAGGCGGCGATCAACGCCGCGCGCAGTCTGCTGCCGTCGGGCCTGCCGAGCAACCCGACCTATCGCAAGGTGAATCCCGCGAGCGCACCGGTGATGATTCTTGCGCTGACGTCGGACAGCATGACGCGCGGGCAGATGTACGACTCCGCGTCGACCATCCTCGCGCAGAAGATCTCTCAGCTCGACGGCGTGGGCGATGTCACCGTGGGCGGCAGTTCGCTGCCGGCGGTGCGGGTCGAACTCAACCCGACGGCACTCAACAAGTACCAGATTCCGCTCGAGACGGTGCGCACGACGATTCAGGCCGCCAACGCAAACCGTCCGAAGGGGGCGCTCGAAGACGGCGATCAGCGCTGGCAGATTCTCGCCAACGATCAGGCGAAGACGGCCAAGGACTATCTGCCGGTCGTCGTCAGCTATCGGGACGGCCGTCCGGTGCGCCTGTCCGATGTCGCCGACGTGGTCGATTCGGTGCAGGACTTGCGCAACGCCGGGTCGGCCAATGGCAAGCCGTCGGTGGTGCTCATCATCACGACGCAGCCCGGCGCGAACATCATCAAGACGGTCGACGGCATCAACAAGATCCTGCCGGTGCTGCGCGCCTCGATCCCGGCGGCCATCAATCTCGACGTGGTGATGGACCGCACGCCGACGATCCGGGCATCCCTCAAGGAAGTCGAGCGCACGCTGCTGATTTCGATTGCGCTCGTCATCATGGTGGTGTTCCTCTTCCTGCGGAACTGGCGGGCGACGCTCATCCCGAGCGTCGCGGTGCCCGTGTCGCTGATTGGCACGTTCGGCGTGATGTACCTGTGCGGCTTCAGTCTCGACAACTTGTCGCTCATGGCGCTCACCATTGCGACGGGCTTCGTGGTCGACGACGCCATCGTGGTGCTCGAGAACATTGCCCGCCATATCGAAGATGGCCTGAGTCCGTTCGCCGCCGCGCTCAAGGGCACGCGCGAAGTCGGCTTCACGGTGCTCTCGATGAGCATTTCGCTGGTGGCGGTTTTCATCCCGCTGCTGCTCATGGGCGGCATCGTGGGGCGCCTGTTCCGCGAGTTCGCCGTCACGCTCTCGGCCGCTATCCTGGTCTCGTTGGTCGTCTCGCTCACAGCGACGCCGATGATGTGCGCGCGTCTGCTCAAGGGTAAGTCTGCGCCGGGCGCCGCCGCGCCGCCGCCGCGACCATCCGTCTGGACACGGATCGGCGGATGGACCGAGCGCATGTTCGACGGCATGCTGCGCGAATATGAGCGCTCGCTCTCGTGGGCGTTGCGCCACGGGCCGCTCATGCTGGGGATTCTGTTTGCCACGATCTGCCTGAACGTCTGGCTGTATACCGTCGTGCCGAAGGGCTTCTTCCCGCAGCAGGACACGGGGCGGATGATCGGCTTCATTCAGGCCGATCAGGCGATCTCGTTCCAGGCGATGGAAAAGAAGCTGGCCGACTTCATCAAGATCGTGCAGGCCGATCCGGACGTGTCGACCGTCACGGGCTTTACCGGCGGATCGAACCGAAACGGGGGCTTGATGTTCGTTACGCTCAAACCGTTGGGCGAGCGCAAAATCTCGGCCGATCAGGTGATTGCGCGATTGCGGGGCAAGCTGGCCAAGGAGCCTGGCGCAATGCTTTATCTGCAGTCCGTGCAGGACATTCGCGTCGGCGGGCGGGCGAGTAACGCGCAGTACCAGTACACGCTGCAGGCAGATGATCTACAGCAGTTGCGCGAGTGGGAGCCGAAGGTGCGCAATGCGCTCTCGCATCTGCCGAATCTCGTCGACGTCAACACGGACCAGCAGGACAAAGGCTTGCAGACGACGCTCGACGTCGATCGCGATCAGGCGTCCCGCCTCGGTCTGACGATGAGTCAGATCGATGGCGTGCTCAATGATGCGTTCGGGCAGCGGCAGGTCTCCACGATCTACAATCCGCTCAATCAGTACAAGGTTGTAATGGAAGTTGCGCCGCAATGGTGGCAAAGCCCCGAGTCGCTCAAGGACATTTATGTGGTGACCTCGGCGGGGGCGCAGGTGCCGCTCTCGGCATTCGCGCGGTATCGGCCGACCAATACGGCGCTGGGGGTCTCGCACCAGGGGCAATTCGCGGCGAGTACGATTTCGTTCAACCTCCCGCCGGGGGTATCGCTGTCGCAGGCGCAAGCCTCGGTCCAGGACGCCGTCGGCCGGCTGGGCATGCCGACGTCGGTGCACGGCAGCTTCCAGGGCACGGCGCAGGCGTTCCAGTCGGCCTTGTCGTCGCAGCCGATACTCATCCTGACCGCGCTGCTCACGGTATATATCGTGCTCGGCGTGCTCTACGAGAGCTACATCCATCCGCTCACCATTCTGTCGACGCTGCCGTCGGCGGGGGTCGGGGCGTTGCTCGCGTTGCTGCTCTTCAATACCGAGTTCAGCATCATCGCGCTGATCGGGGTGATTCTGCTGATCGGTATCGTGAAAAAGAACGCGATCATGATGATCGACTTCGCGCTCGATGCCGAACGGCGCCAGAACATGCCGCCGCGCGAGGCCATCTACCACGCGTGCGTGCTGCGCTTTCGCCCGATCATGATGACGACGATGGCCGCCATGCTCGGTGCGATTCCGCTTGCGTTGGGCTCGGGTGATGGGGCGGAGCTGCGTCAGCCGTTGGGAATTTCCATCGTGGGCGGCCTGCTCGTGAGTCAGGTGCTCACGCTTTATACGACGCCGGTGGTGTACCTCTATCTCGATCGCTTGCGGCTGCGCTGGGCGCGATGGCGTGCGCGTGGTCAACGCGGCCAGGGCGACGTCGGGGAGGTGGGGCATGGCTGATGCCGCGCGCTGCCTGCACCGTGCGCGTCCGTGGGCGTCACGTCCCGGGGCGTCTTTTGAAACTTCTGTTCTGGCCGAAGGGCCGATGCGTGCCATGTCCCGTAACCTGAATCGTCAAGTCGCCACCGCTGGATCTCATCCGCCCGCTGCAGCCGCCATGGTTGCGCTGCAAGGGCGAGGCGCGAGGACGCCGCCGCGCATGCGTCGCGCCGCCACGTGGCTTGCGGCAAGCGCGGTACTGTGGCTCGCGGGCTGCGCGGTGGGGCCGGACTATGTGCGTCCAGCCATCGACACGCCGGCCGCGTTCAAGGAGACGGGGGACTGGAAGCTCGCCGAGCCCAGCGATGCGGCGTCCAAGGGCGAGTGGTGGGCGATCTATCAGGACCCGGTGCTCGCCGACCTGATGGCGCAGGTCAACGTCGACAATCAGAACATCAAGGTTGCCGAGGCCAACTATCGGCAAGCGCTGGCCGTGGCCTCGCAGGCGCGCTCTGCCTTCTTTCCGACGATCGGCGCCGACGCCGGTCTCACACGCGCCAGCTCGCGCGTGAGCAGCTCGGCGGTGAGCGGATCGGGGGCGGGCGGGATCTCGAACAGCTACAGCCTGTCGGGCACGGCGAGCTGGGAACCGGACATCTGGGGTAGCGTGCGCCGCTCGGTCGAGGCCGGCAACGCGAGCGCCGAGGCGAGCGAGGCGGATCTGGCCAATGCACGTCTGTCGGCGCAGGCGCTGCTCGCCCAGAACTACTTCGACCTGCGGGTAACGGACGCTCAGAGGGCGCTGCTCGACCGTACGGTTGCGGCATACGAGCAAACGCTCAAGCTCACGCAGAATCAATACGCCGTCGGTGTGGCGCAGCGCTCCGACGTGATTCAGGCGCAGACGCAATTGCAATCGGCGCAGGCCTCGGCGCTCGATATCGAGGTGACGCGCGCTCAACTGGAGCATGCGATCGCGCTGCTTGTCGGCAAGGCGCCGGCGGCGTTCTCGCTTACGCCGATGCCGCTGCGCGCCGCGTTGCCGATGGCGCCGGTGAGCCTGCCGTCGACCTTGCTGGAACGGCGACCCGATATTGCGGCGGCCGAGCGCTCGGTGGCGGCGGCGAACGCGAAGATCGGCGTCGCCAAGGCGGCCTTCTTCCCGACCCTTACGCTCTCGGCGACGGGCGGTTTCCAAAGCAGCAGCTTCGCCGACTGGCTGACGCTGCCGAGCCGCTTCTGGTCGGTCGGTCCGGCGTTGGCGGCCACGCTCTTCGACGGCGGCCTGCGTCGCGCGCAGACCGACGCGGCCATCGCGGCGTACGACGCACAGGTCGCGACCTACCGTCAGACGGTGCTCACGGCATTCCAGTCGGTCGAAGACAACCTCGCCGCGCTGAACTATCTGGGCCGTGAGGCTGCCGTGCAGAACCAGGCGGTGCAGTCGTCGCGCGAGGCGCTGCAACTCATCCTCAATCAGTACAAGGCGGGCACTGTCGGGTTCCAGAACGTGTTGACGGCGCAGACGACGGCGTACACCACGGAGCGTACGGCGCTGACGATTCTCGGCCGTCAGTTCACGGCCAACGTGCTGCTCGTGACCGCGCTCGGCGGCGGCTGGCATGGTTTGTCGTCCGCGGGCGAGAACCCTGGTGCGTCGCAGGCGGTGAAGGCGTCCACGAACGCCAGCTCCGCCGATGGCCGCGACGGGCAGAAGTAACGCGCCTAATGTGCGTAACGTGCATAACGCGCGTAACGTGCGTAACGCGCCGTCCGAACCGCCTCGTCAGCGCCCGGTCGAGGTGTTCGCGACCGGGGCACACCCTCGGAATGTCCCCCTGCGCCAACTACGCATATTCCGACGCGCACAACGAGCCGATCACTAAATCGGGCGTTGGTGTTTAAGGTAATTCCGAACTTCGAGATTGGAATGTCGGAAGCGCTCACCGCGAATCGTCCGAATACCGGTAACGCGAGTAGCACAGACTGTGCTGCCGGACGTCTGAGCAATTTCACCTCCGGGCGAGTCCCGTCAAGCAGTTAGGCCGCAGTACCCGCTCTATCGGGCAGCATGCGGGCCGCGCGCGCATTGACCACACCGCGTGGCAAGGCGGCCCATGCGCATCGTCTATGTGACGTTTCCCAGCCGGTCGAGAGGATCCCTTTTTGCCAGAATGGACTCGCTTCGCGGCAATGGCAGGCGCGAAGCACCGTACGTGTCGTGCGGCGATGACGGTGCTGCCAGATGACGAATAAGGGGAGGGGGCAACGATGACGATCAATGTCGTGGTCGCGGACGACCATCCGATTGTGCGCTATGGAATACGACGTCTGCTCGAAGAGCGGGAAATGATTCATCTGGTCGGCGAGGCGGCCAATTCGTCAGAACTCGTGAATTTGCTGGCCAAGGCGCCATGCGACATTCTCGTGACCGATTTTTCAATGCCAGGGGGAAATTTCAAGGACGGCCTGTTTCTGATCGGCTATGTGCGCCGATATTTCCCGAACATCAAGATCATCGTTGTCACGATGCTGGAAAATCTGGCGATTCTTCGTGGCATGCTCAAGCTCGGTGTGCATTCGATTCTCTCCAAGCTCGACGAGCAGAGTTCGATTGCCGATATCGTGTGCGTGGTCGCGGACGGCAGCCGCTATATTCCGGCGGGACTGGCGACGCGCCTGCACGACTCGGTGGTCGACGACACCGAGATCGATGCGTCGAAGCTCTCGGGTCGCGAAGTGGAAGTGGTGCGGCTGTTCGTTTCCGGGCTCACCATCAGCGAAATCGCATTCCAGCTCAGTCGCAGCGTCAAGACGGTCAGCTCACAGAAGACCAACGCCATGCGCAAACTCGGGCTGGACCGCGACGTCGACCTCTATCACTACGCCACGCGCACGGGCATCGCCTGACGGAATCGTTGAACCCGCCGGCGAAGGGGGCGGCGGGGCCGCGATGCCCCGCGCGCGGTCAGGCCGGCAGGCGAATGGCTCGCATATCGCGCAGGATCAACTCGCCCGCCCGGAGCATCTGTTTGAGCTGATGCACCACCTGCTTGATTTCCTGGACGTGGGCCTCCGGCGTGTCCGATTGCTGCTCCTGGGCGACGACCAGCGCGTCGAGGCGCCGCGTGTAGTCGCGCATCGCTTCGCTCGCGGCCTGCGCATCCGTCGGCACCGAGGCGGCCGGGGCCGCCACGGCCTGAGAAAGCAGATCGCTGATCGCGGAGACGACCTGCGCCAGCTCGCCGCTCTTGTCCGCTGCAATCTGACGCGGCAGCACGTCCGACATCCCCGTGATGTACGACGCCATCACATGGTTCTGCACCAGCAGATCGTTGAGCTCCCCGACCGAGACCTGTTTGGACTTGGGCTCGAGCATCATGCGCCTGAAGGCCGCGCCGAAATTTCCGAACGCAATGTGCATGTCCTTGCGCGCCATGCGATAGGCGAGCTCGTCGCGCTTGCCGTCGCGGCCGGTGCACGATTCCAGGTACGCGCGCGTCGACTGCACCGCCTGCCGGATGAGAGGCCCCATCAGGCGGTATTCCCAGTACGGGAAAAGATAGGAGCACACCAGTGCCACGGCGGAGCCGATCAGCGTGTCGATCGCGCGCTCCCCGATCACCGACAGCGACCCGGGGAGCAGGAAGTGGAACAGCAACAGCACGTAGGACGACATGAATACGACCGACAGGCCGTAATTGAACAGCGACAGGCTGTTGCCCATGACCATGCAGAAGAACATGAGGGCGAGCAGCACCCACGCCTTGTGCACGAAGGCCAGAATGATCAGCACGCTTACGCATCCCACCAGCGTGCCGGTCAGACGTTGCGCGTTCTTCTGTTTGGTCAGGCTGAAACCGGGCTTCAGAATCACGATGATCGTGAGCAACACCCAGTAACTGTGGGCCTGCCCGGCGAGCAGCGACCAGTTCTCGCAAATGATCATTCCGGCCGTGATGGCGATCGTCACCCGCAAGGCATGGCGAAAGCTCGGTGACGAAAAAGTCAGATTCTTCCAGAGCAATTTCGGAGAATAGCTCTGTCGTGAGGTGAAGCGCACGAGCGCCTGATCGATCTGGACTTCGGTGGCCGACCCTGCCGTGGCGAGATTCGTGTTGCGGTGCATGCGTTCCACGACACGTGTGCTGCTCCAGACGCGGCGGAAGGTGCTCGTCAGCGCCTGATAGGCTTCGGGCGCGCGCTGCGGCAAAGACTGCTTGCGCATCAGTTCGATCTCGTACTCGATGGCCCGCAATTCCGCGCGCCAACTGCGCTGCGCCCGCGATGGTTCGTTGGTGGCGATGGCGTAGCCGATGGCATCGACTTCGTTGGCGATCTTTCGGATCATGTCGCGGAAGAACAGGAGCACGTCATGGTCGGCGAACTCCCGGCGCAGCATCGGGTAATCGGTGTGCACCGACACCACGACCTCATGCAGGTCGACGATGTTGATGAACAGGTTGAACAGCATCGTGCGGCGCGGCTCCAGCGTGCCGGTGCGCAGGCGGGGCAGGTTGCGCAGAATGATCTCGCGCGCCGCCTGCTGCTTTTCCACCACGTTGACCTGCGCGGCGATCAGTCGCCGGTAGCATTCGTCGATGTCGGTCGACGTGTCGTAGAACGCCGCCTTGGCTTCGAGATACTGCGCCGTGACGAAGAAACACTCGGCCAGCGTCTGCTGTTCGATGCGAAACCACCAGACGCGGCAGACGACGAGGCTGAAGTAGGTGTACCAGAGGCCGCCCGCGAGCACGGCGCCGGCATCGAGCACGGCCTGATGCCGGGTGAGATCGCCCTCGACGTTGAGCACCATCATCATCAGGCAGGCGAAGCTCACGAGCGACGCGCGATAGCCGTAGATCACGAGCATCGACAGGCCGAACGTCAGGGTTAGCGACGTGATCCAGAGCTGCCACGGTTGCGCGGCGGTGGCCATGCCGGTGATCAGTACCGTAAGGGCGCCGAGCAGCGTGCAACTGAGCAGCTCCGCGTGCTTGTGACGCAGCGGTCCGTTGATGTCGACCACGCTCGCGCACAGCGCCCCCGAGGCGACCTCGATGCCGAGCAGGTGCTGGTCCATCCCCCAGAACAGCACGAGCGCCGGCAACACGACCCCCAACGCCTGACGGGTGCCGGTGAAAAAGTAATGGCTGAAGAGGAATTTCTTGATATCGGTCTGGTAGTCCATGCGTCGGGTGCGAGGGTTCCGCAGCAAAGCCGGCCGCGCGGCGGGGGGAGGGCGCGGTGCAGACAGAGTCTAGCCGAAGCCCCGCGTGGCGCGAAGAGGGGATGCCGCCGGTGACGGCCCACATGCCGACGGACCGGTAACGGCGCCTGACGCTGCCGTCACTCATGTCGGGGCAAGTTTTCGGATCTGCCCGATGGGCTTCGCGAGGAGGCTTTTGTTATGCTTGCGAACAGACTCGCTCAGCCGCCACGCCCGCATGCTCCACCTATTCTTTTCCAACCGGTTCACCACCCTTGAAGCCGCCCTGTTGCGCGATCTCGCCCAGGCGCCCAGCAGCACGGGGAAAGCCGGTAATCCGTTCGAGACGGAAACCATCGTCGTGCCAAGTGTGGCCGTGCGGCGCCGGCTCGAACTGGACTATGCCGATGTGTTCGGCGTGTGTGCCAACGTTCGTCTGACCTATCTCGCCCAGTGGCTGTGGGACATGGCGGGGCAACTGGTCACGGTGCCCGAGAGTTCGCCGTTTGCGCCGGACCGGCTTGTCTGGCCGCTGTATCAGTGCCTCGCCCAGCCGTGGGGGGACGCCTCGCCGCGACTGGCGGGTTATCTGACGGGCGCGGACGATGTCATGCGCTTCGAATTGGCCGACCGACTGGCGCATCTCTACGACCAATATCTGACCTATCGGCCGAACTGGCTTGAGCGGTGGCAATCCGGGGAGACGATCGCGCCGGGCGCCGCCACGGGCTGGGGTGAGACGCAGCGTGCCGACGAAGTGTGGCAGAGCGCCTTGTGGCGGCAGGTGTTGGCGCATCTGGAGATTCGCGAGCGTCACCCAACGTTGCGGGCCATCGACCGGATCGAGGCGTTGACGCCGCAGACGGTGCCTGCCGGATGGCCGTCACGCGTGTCGGTGTTCGCGCTGTCGTCGATGCCGCCGCTTTCGATGGCGCTGCTCAAGGCGATGTCTCGTCTGATCGAGGTGCACCTGTATGTCCTGAATCCGTGTGAGAGCTATTGGTTTGACATCGTGTCGCCGTCACGACTGTCGTATCTGGCGCGGCGCGATGGGGGGGCGCACCGGGAAGTGGGGCATCCGTTGCTCGCCGAATGGGGGCGCCAGACGCAGTCGCATATCGATGCGCTGTATGCCGACCTCGCACCGCAGGCGGTGGAGGACCGGGCGCTGTTCCAGCCCAATCCCGCACCGACGCTGCTCGCCGCCCTGCAAAACGGCATTCTCACGTTGGACGATGGCCGTCACGGCGCGCCCGATGGCGTGAGCGTCGACGGGTCGGTGCAGGTGCATGTGTGCCACAGCCTGGCGCGTCAGATCGAAGTGCTGCATGACCGGTTGTTGGCGTGCTTCGACGAGATTCCCGATTTGCGTCCCGATGATGTGCTCGTGACCGTGCCGGATCTGGGGCGCGCGGCCCCGCTGATCGACGCCGTGTTTGGTACCGCGACACCTCGCATTCCTTATCTGGTGACGGGGTTGCCGCCGACGCGGACCAACCCCGTCGCGCGGGCGTTCGCCGCCATCCTGGCCTTGGCGCAGCAGCGGGTGGCGGTGTCGAGTCTGGTGGAACTGGCACGCACGGAGGCCATCGCACAACGCTACGATCTCGGCGGCAATGCGCTCGACACCGTTCAAAACTGGTTGCATGCCGCCGGTGCACGACGCGGCTGGCGCGGTGATGCCCTGCTGCGGCTCGACGCGCCGCAGGCGTGCGCGCCGACCGGGGCCGATGTCTCGCCGGCGTTGGAGCGGCACACCCTGGGCGATGCGATGATGCGGCTGTTTCTCGGCTACGCCTTGCCTGATGACGCCTTGCCGGTCGACGATTGGCTACCGGTTGGGGGAATCGAGGGCGGCCGTGCCGAATGGCTCGGGCAGCTGGCGCGGCTCGTCGACGATCTCGATGCCACCGCCGTCACGCTGCAAACGATGCGCACGGGGCTCGCGTGGCGCGATCAGCTGCTGGCGATGCTGGAACAGTTCTTTTCCGACGAGCCTCGTTTTGCCGACGATGTTGCCGAGGTGCGCGTGGCCATCGAACAGATCGGCTCGGCTATCGCTGATGGAGCGCCCGAAGTGCGGGTACCGGTTGACGTGGTGGCGCGCGTGCTGGCCAATGCCCTCGACGATCCGACGCGTGGCGGCGTGCCATCGGGGCGTGTGACGTTTGCGGCGATCCCCAGCCTGCGCCTGCTGCCGTACCGCGTGGTGTGCATGATCGGCATGGACGACGGGGTGCTGCCGGGACGCGTGCGCGCCGACGAATTCGACCTCATGCGCGCGTTGCCGCAACGTGGCGATCGCCAGCGGCGCGACGACGAGCGCAATCTTTTCCTCGATCTGATGTTGAGTGCGCAGGACCGGTTCCTGATCACCTACACGGGCCGAAGCGTGCGCGATAATGCGCCGCTGCCGCCATCGACGGCTGTGGACGAATTGCTTGACTTCGCCGGGCAGTTGCTCGCACCGGTGTCCCAGGGGTACTGCCTCGACGATCAGCGCGAAGCCCGCGAGCGGCTTGCGGTGTCGCATCCGCTTCAACCGTTTTCTCCTGCGTATTTCGATGGGCACGACCCGTCGCTCTACAGCTACGACGTGGCCAATGCCGAGGCGGCGCAGCAATTCGCGGATCAACTGGCGTCCCCCACACCGAATGCCCGCGCCGCGCCATTCGTGCGTGAACCGTTGCCCGCTGTCGTACAAACCCATTTGACGTTGGACGACCTGCTGCGTTTCTGGCGTCATCCCGGCAGAGCGTGGGCGCGTGACCGGCTGGGACTCTCGCTCGGCGAACTGCTCACGGAGGTCGACGACGAAGAGCCGTTCATGCTCGACTGGGCCGGACGCGATGCGCTGGCGGCGCGTCTGCTGCCGCGCCTGATGCGCCACGACGCACGCGACGCCCGCGCGCATGCCGACGCCATTGAGCGTATTGCGAAGGTCAGTCACGAGTTGCCGGGCGGGGCGACCGGTGCCGTCTGGCGCCGCAGAGCGTTGGGCGGCCTGCGCGCGCTGGCGTCGCAGGTGCGAGACGCGCAGGCGGAAGGCACGCAGGAGCTGCTGGTGACGCTGCCTTTGACGCCGGCGCTGCCGCCGTCATGGCGCGAATCGACGCAGGCCGCCTGGCATGGCGATGCCACGTTGCGCGCAGCCTGCCTGTTGCAGGGACGCTTGGCCCCGGTGTCGCGCTATGGACTGGTCATGTATCGATTCGGCAGCCAGCGTCCGAGCGATCTGCTTGCCGCATGGCTGGCCCATCTGGCGCTTTGTGCGCATCTCCAGCAGCCCGAGCACGCAGGACTGGACGTAGCCGCCAGAACGCTCTGGTACGGCGAAGACGAGACATTCGCGTTGCGGCCGGTGGAAGACGCGGCGACGCTGTTGGGGCAATGGGTGGCGCTGTACCGCCTCGGGCAGACGCGGCCGTTGCCATTCTTTACGCGAAGCGCGTGGAAGTTGGCGAGTACCGGCAAGCCGGGCGAGGCGCAAGGTGCGTGGCTCGGTTCGGCATTCGCTCGGGGCGACGCGGACGACCCGTACACGCGACTGATCTGGCGCGGCGTGGACGATCCGCTGGCGCCGCCGTTCGATGCTCTCGCCAATCTACTGCTCGGCCCTCTGGTGCAACACCTTGACGTGGCGGAGGGCGCATGACGCAGCTCATCGACCTCGACGTCTTCAGTTGCGATCTCGACGGCGTTTGCCTGATCGAAGCGTCGGCCGGCACTGGCAAGACCTGGAACATCTGCGCGCTGTACGTGCGGTTGCTGCTCGAGAAGCGATTGACGGTCGAGCAGATTCTTGTCGTCACCTTCACCAACGCGGCCACGGCCGAGTTGCGTGAGCGGATTCGCGCGCGGCTGGCTGCGTTGGTGGCTGCGATGGCGCCGGTCTTCGAGGAGGAGGACGAGAACGACGATATCGTCGACTTCGATCCGGACGCCAGCGACGATCCGTTGTTCAACGTCATGATCGCGGGGTTGATCGAGCGCGGTGACATGACACCGAAGGCCATTCGCGATTGTTTGAAAACGGCATTGCGCGGCTTCGATCAGGCCTCGATTCACACCATTCACGGGTTTTGCCAACGTGCTCTGGCAGAGGTGCCGTTTGCGGCCGGATTGCCGTTCGCCTACGAGCTGGTGCCGGACGACAATGGCGTGCGTCACGATCTGGCGGTCGAATTCTGGCGGCGTGTGGTCGAACCGCTGGCTGCGCAGGACGACGGCTTCGCCGCGTGGCTGGTCGATGCGAAACGCTCGCCCGGCACGCTCACCGACCAGTTGGCGCGTCGGCTGAAGAAACCCATGTCGGAATTGCGCTGGCCGTCGGCGGTCGAGGCAGACGCTCAAGCGTCGTCGGACCCGGGATGGTTCGCGACCTACGCAGCGGCCTGCGAGTGCTGGGACGCCGAGGCCGTGGCAATTACCGATCTGATGCGCGCGGCGTTGCCGTCGTACAAGAAAAACATTTACGACGAGGTATCGCTTGCGCAAGCCGTATCGGCCTGGGCGCGCTATCTGGGCGCGCGCGATGCCGGGGCGCCGTTGAGTTCGAAGGCGGAATTGCTGACCACCACGCGCCTCGCCAAGGACATCAAAAAGGGCGAAACGCCGCCCGATCACCGGTTTTTCGGCATGGCCGATGCGCTGGTGCAAGCGCGCGCCGACGCGCACGAGCGTTACGCGATTCAGTGGCTGCGGATGCTGCGCGAGTGGCTGATGCAAGCCCCGGACCAGTTGGCGCTTCGCAAGCGCGAGTTGCGGGTGGTGTCGTTCGACGACCTGCTTGGCAATATTGCACGGGCACTGAACCAGCACCCCGATCTGGCCGAGGCCTTGCGCGAGCGATACCCCTGCGCACTGATCGACGAGTTCCAGGACACCGATCCGCTGCAGTTCGACATTTTCAGCGCCGTGTACGGTCGGCGGGAGACGGCCGCATCGAACGTCGGGCGGGGGCCGATGTTCATGGTGGGTGACCCGAAGCAGGCGATCTACAGCTTCCGGGCGGCGGATCTGCATACGTATCTGGCCGCGCGCGAGAACGCCGACGCGGCGTACACACTGGCGGTGAATCAACGCTCGACACCGGCCATCATCGAGGCGGGCAATCGCCTGTTCGGGGCCAACGACCGGGCGTTCGTGCTCGACGGGCTCGAGTCCCCGCCGGTGCGCCCGGGGGCGCGGCAGCGAGCGCCGTTCACCGACGCTCGCGAAGTGGCCGACTTCACTGTCTGGTGGCTTCCGGACGATGACGAGCCGCTGTCGAAGGACGACGCGCAGCAGGCGTGTGCGCGGGCGACGGCGGCCGAGGTGGCGCGCTTGCTCGCGGGCGCGGCGCGCGGTGACGTGCGCGTGGGCGAGCGACCGCTCGCGCCGGGCGATATTGCCGTGATCGTGCAGACGCACCGGCAGGGCGCGCTGATGAAATCGATGCTTGCCGAGCACGCGGTGGGCAGCGTGGAGCTGACGCAGGACTCGGTGTTTGCCAGTGACGAGGCACAAACGCTGTTGCGGGTGTTGCGTGCAGTGGAGTCTCCCGGCGACGTGCGGGCGCTGCGCGCTGCGCTGGCGACCGAGCTGTTCGGGCTCGATGCCACGGCGTTGTATCGCATGCAGACCAGCGAAGCCTCCGATGCCGAGGCGATCGCGTGGATCGAGCGACTACAACGCTATCGTCAGTTATGGATCGACCGCGGCTTCTCGGCGATGTGGCGCACGTTGATGCGCGAGTTGGGCCTCGCGGCACGTCTGGTCGCTCAGGCCGGCGGCGAGCGGCGTCTGACGAACTTCATGCACTTGGCAGAGCTTGCACAGGCCCGCTGGGCCGAGCAGCCCGGCATGCCGGCGCTGCTGCGCTGGCTGGCCTCGCAGCGCAATGCGAGCGGCGGTGAAGACGCGCAGTTGCGTCTCGAGTCGGATCAGAATCTGGTGCAGATCGTGACCGTTCACAAGTCGAAGGGGCTTGAGTATGGCGTGGTGTTCTGTCCGTTTCTTTGGGACGGCGCAGTGCGCGACGGTGGGCGTCTCGACGGACTCGAGTATCACGATGGTTCCACGGCCGTCATCGACTTCAGCGATGCGGCGGGCAAGGGGTCGCCCGCCGCCGCCGCGCTGCGGCAGGAGCAATCGGCAGAGCAGGCACGACTGCTGTACGTAGCGCTGACGCGCGCGGTCTACCGTTGCTACCTGGCGGCCGGCATTTATGCGTCACGACGCAGCGTGAAGGAAGCGTGCGGCGGCATGCTCAACTGGCTCGCGGCAGGGCAAGGCAATACGTTCGATACGTGGGTTTCGTCGACGCTCGATACCGACGAGCGGGTGGCCACGATCCGGTCGGCATGGAAGGCGCTGGTCGGTGGCCCACTGGCGGTGGTGCCGTTGCCAATGGGCGATGCGTTGGATGCCGACATGCGTGTCGTCCACGACGCGGCGCCGCAACTCACCCCGCGCGCGAGTGCTCGCGCGTTGCGCGAAGTCTGGCGGATCGGGAGCTTCTCGGGGCTGTTGGCGGGGATGCACGCCGGTCCGCAACTGGGCGGCGGTCAACTCAGTGCGCCGGAGCGTACGCGTCCCGATTACGACGCGCAGGCCAATGCCGGGCCGACGTTCGCCCTGCCGCCGGAGGGGGACGATGCCTGGCCGCCCGCCGATGACATTCTTCGTTTTCCGCGCGGACCGGCGGCCGGCGAGAGTTTGCACCGTGTGTTCGAACTGGCTGATTTTCAGGCGCGCGCGCAATGGCCACATGCGGTCGCTAGAGCCTTGCGCGAACGACCGCCCGGGCGCGGAGCCGAGCACAACGATACGTGGCGCGCCATGATGATGAGCATGCTGGCCGATACGCTCGCTACACCGTTGCGACCGGGTATGCAACTGGCTGACGTGGCGATGACCGAACGGCTCACCGAAATGGAATTCACGTATCCGGCCGATGCCGTGTCGCTCGAGGCGCTGCGCGGCGTGTTGCGCCAGTTCGGTTACCCGGACTTGCCGCTCGACGCCACGGTGCTGCGCGGCTACCTCAAGGGGTTCATCGATCTGGTGTTCCGGCACGGCGGCCAGTGGTGGATCCTCGACTGGAAGTCGAACTACCTCGGCACTGCCCCGGAAAACTACGGCGCCGACGGCCTGCGCGAAGCGATGGCCGAGCACGGCTATCACCTCCAATACCTCCTCTACACATTGGCGTTGCATCGCTACTTGCAACGCCGATTACCCGACTACCGATACGACCGCGATATGGGCGGCAGCCTCTACTTGTTTGTCCGGGGCGTTCGGCCCGACTGGGCGCGTGCGCATCTGGCCGGTGACGATGTGCCGGGTGTCTTCTTCGACAAGCCGTCGCGTGAGATGGTCGACGCGCTCGATCGGCTCTTCGCCTCGGGCGACAACGCTGCGCTGGCGCAAGCGTTGTCGCCGGACGTTCAAGGTGACGACGCGGGCGCTGCCGACCGGGAGGGCGCATGAGCGATCGACGAGATCGGGGGGACGTGGCCGGGGCACCGTTGGCCGACAGCGGCGTGGTGCGATTGGCGCAGGGGTTCGCGCGTCGAATGGCACTGCTCGCGCGCGGTCACGGGGCGGACGAGCCGACGTGCCGCTATGTGTGGCGTGCCGCCCTCGCGGTGAGCCTCGCCACGGCCGAGGGGCACGTCTGCGTGCCGCTCGATAACCTGCTCGACGGGCAAGCCAGCGGCGAACTGTTTCCGGGTGACGCCCCCGCCTTGTCCGTCTGGCGCGAGGCACTCTTTGCCAGCGGCTTGTGTGCCCCCGCCAGCTTGGCGCTGGCGCGCACCGACGACGTCCAGGCCGACGCCTTCCCGCTTTTGCTCGACGACCACGATCGCCTCTATCTCGCACGTTATTACAGCTATGAGGCGCGGTTGGCGACGGCGCTCGGACGTAAGTTGTCGCTGACCGAACGCACACCGGTCACCGCGGCGGATCGCGCTCGTCTGCATCGTTACTTTGGCGAAGGCGCGCTTGTGTCGTCCGACGGGCAGCAGGAACCGAACTGGCAGATGGCGGCGGCGGCGCTGGCGCTGCAACGCTCGTTGGTTGTGCTCAGCGGCGGTCCCGGCACCGGCAAGACGACTACCGTGGTGGGGTTGCTTGCCTGCCTGCTCGAGCGAGACGCCAACCTGCGCGTGGCGCTGGCCGCGCCCACGGGGAAGGCGGCGCAGCGCATGCAGGAGGCGTTGACGGCCCGTCGGGATCTCCCGGAAACGGTGCGCAGGGCATTGCCCGAGGCGGCGGTCACGTTGCATCGCCTGCTGGGTGTCTTGCCGGAGTCGGCCGAGCAAGCGGGGCGGCGTTTTCGACATCACGCGGCCAACCCGCTGCCCTACGATCTGATCGTCGTGGACGAGGCGTCGATGATCGATCTGTCGATGGCGACACAATTGCTCGAAGCCGTGCCGGAAAGCGCCCGCCTGATCCTGTTGGGCGACAAGGATCAGTTGGCGGCGGTTGAAGCGGGGGCCGTCTTCGGAGAGTTGAGCGCGCACCGCAGGTTCTCACCGGACATGCGTAGGCGATTATTGTCCGCGCTCGAATGGCCCGTCGATGCGCTGCCCCGGTCGGGACCGTTGGCGGCCGTCGTAGGGAACGGCGCGCCGGATGCGGCCGCAGGAAGCGCCCGAGTGTCGCAAGGGCTGGAAGACACCGTCGTCTGGTTGGAGCGAACTTATCGCTTTGGAGAGAATTCTGCGATTGGTCGCCTTGCAACCGCCATCAAGTCGGGCAAAGTGATTGAGGCGCGCAAGGCCTGCACCCTTGCGGACGACGGGGCGTTCGCCGGCATCGGTTCGACTTCAGCACCAGCGGCAAGCGACGCCGACCGCGTGATGTTCAGTGAGGACGGCGGCGTGCAGTTGTCGCCCGCCAGTCTGCACGCGCTGGCGGACGGGTATTCGGCCTATCTCGCCGCGCTGGCCGAAGCGGTCGCGACGATCGAGCAACTGGGCGATCCGGCGACGGTAACCGCCGCCGATGTCGCCATGGTCGCGCAGCCGGTATTTGCGGCGTTCGGTCAGTTTCGCGTGCTGTGCGCGACACGTGGCGGGCGACGCGGCGTCGAGTTGCTCGGCGCGCAACTGACGGCGGTACTCGCGCGTCGAGCCGGTATGGCGCTCGGGGCTGGCGGGGGCGCCTGGTTTGCCGGGCGCCCAGTGTTGGTCACGCAGAACGAATACGCGCTGAACCTGTTCAACGGCGACATTGGCATCGCGTTGCCGCTCGGGCCGTCCGGCACACTACGTGTCGCGTTTGCCACGCCGGATGGGGGATACCGCCTTTATTCCCCGGCCAGTCTGCCGGCGCACGAGACCGCATTTGCCATGACGATCCACAAGTCGCAGGGATCGGAATTCGAACGCGTGGCGATGGTGCTGCCAGAACAGGCGAGCCGAGTGCTGTCGAGGGAGCTGATCTATACGGGGGTGACGCGAGCGCGCCGTCAGGTATGGCTTTACGCGCCGTGGCAGGTCGTCGCGTCGGCCATCGCGCGGCCCACGCAGCGCGACGGCGGCTTGACCGACCGGTTGATGGAGGTGCTGGCTACGATGCCTCCTTCGGTGCCTGCGCCGCCGCTGCCGCGATAGCAGCCTCGGCCACCGAGCCCAGCCGCGTGACGAGCAACTGGTCGATCTTGTAGTTGTCGATGTCGACCACTTCGAACTTGTAGCCCGCGGCCTCGGTGGCTTCCGATTTCTTCGGAATGCGCTTGAGCTGATAGATCATGAATCCCGCAATGGTCTCGAACTCGCCTTCACCAGGAAGCTCGTCGATATCGAGTGCTTTCTTCACGTCTTCGACGGACGTGACACCGTCCACGAGCCATGAGTGCTCGTCGCGCTGCACGATCTGATCTTCGTCCGCCGGGTGAATCACGTTGCCCATGAGCGCGCCCACAATGTCGTTGAGCGTCACCACACCGACCACCAGACCGTATTCGTTGATGATGACGGCAAAGCCTTCGCGGGTTTCCTTGAAGCGGGCCAGCGCTTCCGAAAGATTCAGGGTGTCGGGGATCACCAGCAGCTTCTTCGCATACAGGCGGTCGAGATTGCGAATCACGCTCGACAGGTCTTCGCTCGCAATGCGCTGGAGCAAATCCTTCGAGTCGACGTAGCCGAGCACGTTGTCGATTTCGTCCCGGCACACGAGATACTTCGAATGCGGGCTTTGGATGATCTTTTCGCGAATACTGCGCTCGTCCTCGGCGATGGTGAAGTACACCACGTCGTCGCGAAAGGTCATGACCGAGCCGACGGTGCGCGATTCCAGCTCGAAAACGTTCTCGATCAAATGGAGTTCCTGCTTGCGCACCACGCCGGCTTGCGCGCCCGCGCCGACCATCGCCGCGACATCTTCGGACGTAATGTTCTCGATGGCATGCGTCGGCAGCTTGAACAGACGCAGAAACAGGTTCGCCACGCCGTTGAAGAGGTAGACGAGGGGCCGAAGCACCTTCAGGCACAGCAACATCGGATCAATGATGCCCATGGCAACGCGCTCGGGGTTGACCATTGCGAGACGCTTGGGAATCAGGTCGGCGAACTGAATGAAAGCGATCGTGATGAACAGGAACGAGCCAATGCCTGCCAGGCGCAACGCCAGCGCCTGATCGGTGAGCGGCGAGAGCCACGCGAACAGATAGCCGGTCAGGAAACTCTCGCCAAGCACGCCGCCGAGCACGGCGACCGCGTTCACGCCGATCTGCACAACGGTGAAGAAATTGCCTGGCTGCCCCTTGAGGGCGAGCACCTTGATTGCCTGCGGGTTTCCCTTTTCCATGAGCACGTGCAGCTTGGTGCGCTTGGCGGCGGTCAACGAGATTTCGGCGGCGGAGAAGAATGCGCTGGCCAGAACCAGCACGAAGATACTGAAAAGAAAGCCGTAACCACTCATGTTGTCATCCCTGTAAATGCGAAGGCGGGTACACAGCCGCAACGCTGGCCGGACCGATGAGCAAGGGAGCGGGTCCGGTGGGCAGGGAGACATTTCAAAACAAGCCCGGCGGGCCGTCATTTTGAGATGCCTTCAGGCGGGTGCGCGGAAGGCGCGTACCCGGTGCGGTGTCGTCTGCGAGCCAAAAATGCCGCCGACGCCATTTTTGCGGGCCGCGTCAGCCGCGTAGGCTGTGCCGCTGTCCGATAGCATGCCATAAGTTCGGGGCTTGCCGACACCCATGCCCCAACGATTGGGCGAGCGCTGGGGCGCCGCTGTCTACTTTCGGACGGTGGCTTGCGCGAGCTGCGCGACACCGTGTTCAGAACCGACAATGGGCGCACGCCGCCTCGGGCATCGTGAACTTCGCCGCGACACCTTGTCGAGGCCGTGGCGACCGGCCACGTATCTCCCTACTGAGGATCTCACGATGATGAACGGCATCCAGGCATTCCACTATTCGCCGGGGTTGGGCAACGTTGCGGCAGCAGCCCCCATTGCGCTGACGCCAGGAGCAGGGCTCGCCAACGCCGCCGGCATTCCGCTGGTGCGCATCGCCAACGCTCGCGCCGACAGCCTGACGCACCCTTGGACCGCGAGCGCGGTGCGTGCCGTGCCAGTATCCCGCGGCATGGACAAGGCCTTCGGCAGCGATTTCCTGGGCGCATCGGCGGAAATCGAGGCGTCGGGCGAAGTCGCTGCCGGACGGTTCATACCCGAGGGGGGCGGCATTGACAGCGGCGAACTGGCCGCACTTGCGCTCGACGTTCCCGCGAATGGTGCAACGCGTGGCGCGCAACCGGTCCTGAGCGCTTCCGCCGTGCAAACGCTTCATGTGTGCGCCAGTGCGCAGGACACCGGCACACGAGGCGTATCGCCGGACGGTCGCAATCATCCTGTGGTCATGCCAGACGGGCGCAGCGAGCGGGCACAGATCTGCCGGGAGATTGTGAGCGGCTCGCTGCTCGGCACGGGCGGTCGCAACGGAACGGTGGCGTTCGATACCCGTCGCGACAACGTGGCGACGATCGTCGCGGATACCGCGCGCCGATGGACGGGCAAGCCGGCGCTGGCAGGGAGAAAGGAGTGGTCGAAGGCGTGCGAGGAACTGGAGTCGCCCGCCACGTTCATCGGGAAAGTGAACGATCGGCTGCACCAGGGATCGCGGGTCCTGCCGTCGCGCGAGAGCACCGAATGGATGCTTCGCGTGGGGTTCGCCGACGGCTTGCCGATGCATCAGGCCATGGTGCGCGCCGATCTGCCGCCGTCCGTCGGACTGGGCACGGACGAGTGGATCAAACTCGCCCTCGGGGTAGAGCAACTGGGCGAGCGCCACTGGGCGCTTCGTCACACGGAGGTGATGAACGCGGCGGCGCTGCCCGCGACGAACACGAAGGCCTTCACGGCACTGGCGACGACGCTGTCGTCGCGGCCGCCGCATATCGCGACGCAGCGCCTGCGCAATCAACTGACGATGCGCGGTGTGCCGACGGTTCCGGCCAGCACCACGATCGACCCGTCTGCGCACGGCTAAGCGCGTTCGCCGCCTGATGGCCAGGCGTCATCCATGATAAAACGCGCCCGGTTTGACCCGGGCGCGTTAGCGGCCATCGTTGACGACGGGCAACCGTGCGACGGCGCGAGGCGAAACCCTCGCCGCCGCGTGCGTATCGTCAGGTACGACGATAGATCTCGGCGCCGTTCTTGACGAACTCCACGGCCTTGACTTCCATGCCCTGCTTGAGCGCCGCTTCGTCGGAAATGCCTTGCTTGGCGGCGTAATCGCGCACGTCCTGCGTGATCTTCATCGAGCAGAAGTGCGGTCCGCACATCGAGCAGAAGTGGGCAACCTTGGCGGAGTCCTTCGGCAGCGTTTCGTCGTGGAATTCGCGCGCCTTGTCCGGATCGAGACCCAGATTGAACTGGTCTTCCCAACGGAACTCGAAACGCGCCTTCGACAACGCATTGTCGCGAATCTGCGCGCCGGGGTGGCCCTTGGCGAGATCGGCGGCGTGCGCGGCGAGCTTGTACGTGATGATGCCTTCCTTCACGTCGTCCTTGTTCGGCAAACCGAGGTGTTCCTTCGGCGTGACGTAGCACAGCATGGCGGTGCCGTACCAGCCGATGGTCGCCGCCCCGATGCCCGACGTAATGTGGTCGTAGCCGGGGGCGATGTCCGTCGTCAGCGGTCCGAGCGTGTAGAACGGGGCTTCGTCGCAGTACTCGAGCTGGAGATCCATGTTCTCCTTGATGAGCTGCATCGGCACGTGGCCCGGGCCTTCGATCATCACCTGCACGTCGTGCTTCCACGCGATCTGTGTCAACTCACCCAGCGTCTTCAGCTCCGAGAGTTGTGCTTCGTCGTTGGCGTCATAGATCGAGCCCGGACGCAGGCCGTCGCCCAGCGAGAACGCGACGTCATAGGCCTTCATGATTTCGCAGATCTCTTCGAAGTGCGTGTACAGGAAGCTTTCCTTATGGTGCGCGAGGCACCACTTGGCCATGATCGAGCCGCCGCGGCTCACGATGCCAGTCATGCGGTTGGCGGTCATCGGTACGTACGCGAGGCGCACGCCGGCGTGAATCGTGAAGTAGTCGACGCCTTGCTCGGCCTGCTCGATGAGCGTGTCGCGGAACATTTCCCACGTCAGGTCTTCGGCCTTGCCATTCACCTTCTCGAGCGCCTGATAGATCGGCACCGTGCCGATGGGTACCGGGCTGTTGCGCAGGATCCATTCACGCGTCTCGTGGATGTGCTTGCCGGTCGACAGATCCATCACCGTGTCGCCGCCCCAGCGGATCGCCCACGTCATCTTGTCCACTTCCTCGCCGATCGACGAGGTCACGGCCGAGTTGCCGATGTTCGCGTTGATCTTCACGAGGAAGTTGCGGCCGATAATCATCGGCTCCGATTCCGGGTGGTTGATGTTGTTCGGGATGATGGCGCGACCGCGTGCGATTTCGCTGCGCACGAATTCCGGCGTGATTTCGGCGGGGAGGCTCGCGCCGAAATGCTGACCCGGATGCTGGCGCGAGAGCAGCTTGGCCAGACGCTCGCCCTGCGGGCCGGCGTTGCGCACGCTCTCGATGTATTCCTGACGGCGCAGGTTTTCGCGAATGGCGATGTATTCCATCTCGGGCGTGATGATGCCCTGACGCGCGTAGTGCATCTGCGTCACGTTCTTGCCGGCCTTGGCGCGGCGAGGCGTGCGATGCAGGCCCGGGAAACGCAGCTCGGCGGTGGCGTCGTCGGCGGCGCGCTCGCGGCCGTAGGCGGACGTCATGCCCGGCAGCGCTTCGGTGTCGCCGCGCTCCTCGATCCATGCCGCGCGCAGGGCGGGCAGGCCGGAGCGGATGTCGATTTGGGCGTCCGGATCGGTGTACGGACCGGAGGTGTCGTATACGAAGATCGGCGGATTCTTTTCACCGCCAAAGCTTGTCGGCGTGTCGGCTTGCGAGATTTCGCGCATCGGGACACGGAGGTCGGGGCGCGAGCCTTCGACGTAGATCTTGCGGGAATTCGGCAGCGGTGCGATCGCGGCTTCATCCACGCGCGCATTGGCTGAGAGGAACTTCGGATTGGCGTTCATGCAATGTCTCCTGGCGGGGCACGTGTTGACGCCGACAATTTCGGCGAAAAGCGGCTCAGGAGCATGAACGGGGGCGAGGAATTTCTACGCTCCCTGCGCTGGCATTATCCAGATCAGGTTCTAAGGGTATTTCTCACCCACAACTCACGTTGCAGGACCCCTGCGCTAGCTTTGCGGCAACAATACACTGACATGCCCGGCAAACACAAGCACGATACGTCCCGAAAAACGTGAACGGCCAATGCTGCGATGCGGCATAACACATGCGGGCGGACGCAAACGCTGGTTGGGCGGCGGCGTCAGGCGAGGGCGCGCGCGCTGACGTCGCCGAGCGTGCGCGCCAGTCGTAGTGCGATGTCACCGGCCGGCGCCTTGGGCACCGCATTCCCGGATGTGCGGCTTGGCTCACTTTGGCCTGACAATTTTCGCCGGTCTTGGCCCTTCCGGGGGCGACAAGAGCTGCGTATCGTCGAAGGCGTGGAGGCATGGCAAGCGTGACAACGGCATGCCACCGGTGGGTGAAGCCTATTCTGAACGGAATTGAACGGAACGGAGAATCGATTCATGCTACGACTGAACTACATCAAGGCCGCGCCGCGCCCCTACGAACAAATGAGCGTGCTGAGCCAGTATTTCCATGACTGCGGCCTGCCGGGCGGCCTGGTCGAGCTGGTTTGGCTGCGAGCCTCGCAACTCAACGGCTGCGCATTCTGCATCGACATGCACGTGGTCGACGCCCTGAAAACGGGCATCGAACCGCGCCGTCTGCATTTGCTCGACGCCTGGCGTGAAACCGAGCTGTACTCGCCGGCCGAGCGTGCGGCGCTGGCATGGACGGAAGCCGTCACCAACGTCCAGGACGGGCATGTGCCGGACCCCCTGTTCGCCGAGCTGCGTGCGCATTACGACGACAAGCAGATCGCCGATCTGACGTTCGCCGTCGCCACCATCAATGCGTGGAACCGTATGGCGATCGCGTTTCGCGCGCCGCTGCCCAAGACGCCGCACGGCGTGCGGTGAGGGCAGGCCCGGCGCCACGTACGTCCTGACGCCATCGCTACTGCGCCAGGCGCACTTCGCGCTGAAACTCGCGCGGCATCAGCCGTAACGCGTCGCGGAAGAACCGCCGGTCGGGCGGGGGCAGGAGTGGCAGCACGCGGCCCAGCGACTGGGCGGCATGCACCGCCTGCGGCGAGTCGCCGTCCTGGTGCAGCGCGAACCACAACATCTCGAACCACAAGTTGGCCAGCTGCAACGGCTCGAAGCAGACGCGTCCCTCTTCATGGTCGGCGAGCGTCGTCGCCAGGACATCGGTCCAGCGCTGGAAACCCTTCGCCCGCGAGAAGGGCGCGCCGAATGGCTGCACGGCGTCGAGAAAGGCGTCGACAGTCAACGGCGTGCTCGCGCGCAGCGTCGCCAGATCGGGGTCGCGCCGCGCCGGCACGGCACCGCGCGCAATGCGTAACAGGAAGACTGTGTTCCAGACGGAATTGCCACCGACACCGAACCGGTCGCAGATCCACTCCGAGAGTCCGATCCAGCGCAGCGCCTGCCGCTGAACGTCCGTGGCGGCGAGCCGTCGGCCGGGATCGATGAGCGCGCCTTGCCAAAACAGCCACAACGACAGCCCGATGTTGGCCGCGACATGCTGCGCGAGTTCAATGGAGTCGGCTTCGAACGCGGCTTGCAGGGCGTCGGAAAAGGCGGCCAGCGCGTTCGCCGCCGACTGCTCCCGCGCGGGCATCGGGCCGCCGCGCGCGGCGTGCGACTTGTGCAGCAACGCCTGCAGGTTGCGGCTCTCGAAGCGAATGCGCGGGTTATAGACGAGACAGGGGGCGAGCGAGGCATCGTCGGCGATGCGTTGCAGGTGGGCGAACGCGCCGGCCTCGTCGCGTGACCCGTAGGCTTGCCAAGCCTGCACGATCCAGTGCATGGCGCGCAACGTGGGCGAGCCCGGCGGGTTCGCGCCAAAGGTCGCGGCGAGCGTTGCCAGCGTTCGATTCGTGCGTGCCGCGTCGCCCATGCGACGCCAGGCGATCGTCTCGGCAAGCAGGGCGATGCCGCGTTGCACGTCGTCCACGGCACACACCTGCGCTGCATGAAACGATGGAATCGCGCCGGTGCGCGGCTGGCGGCGTACCTCGCTCTGCGATGGCGCTTGGGGCGGCGCGAAGAACACGCCATCCTGCATATCGCGCTTGCCCAGCGTCAGGTGATGCCAGAACGCAATGTCCTGCATGACGTAATCGAGCGCCGGCGATGGGGTATCCGACGCCGCATCCTGTGCAAGCCCGAGAAACGAGGCGATCGCGCGACGCGGGTCGGCGGGCGTCGAGTCCTCGATCGTCACGGCGATGCGCGACATCTCATCGCGGGCGAGCCAGAATGGCCCTTTGCCCCGTCCGCGCGTCGGCAGCAGACGCGCATCGGCGAGTACATCGTCGCCCCAGCCCACGGCAACGCCCCAACGTGCAAAGTCGGAGAACGCGCGGCTGACCAGCATACGCAGATCGCCCGCCGCGCCGGCTTGACTGAACCGGATCTTCAACGAGGCAAGCGAGACCGACGACATCTCGTAATGCGCCGCATAGTAGACCCGCATCAACAACCAGAGGCTCTGATATCGCACCGGTTGGCCGTCGATGTGCTGGGGGGCGTCGAGGCGGACGACGAGCGTAGGTGCGCCCGTGGCGGAGGCCGACGTGACGGGCGTTGTGCTGCGCGAGGGAGGGGTGTCGGACATGGCGTCGAGGCGAGTCGAGTGGCGTCGGGCCACGGACGACGGCCGCACACGCGACGGAATCTACGAATGGGGTGCACCGATGATACGGCGGTTACGACGGTTACGGTAGCGTTGCTTTGTGCCTGCCGAAACGCAGACTATGCTGCAAACGCTCCCGGAAGCGGGCGCCTGGCCGGCGCCACCGACGTTCTTCCTGCCACCCCGATGGCACGAATTTAAATCAGGATAACGAAATGAAAATGAAGATCTCTCGCTGGGGACGCGGTGTTGTTGCCCTACCGGCGGCTGCGGCTGCGGCTGCCGCACTCGTCTCGGCGACTTTGTTCACCCCGCCGGCACAGGCAGAGGAAACCAAGGCATCGACGCAGGCGGCACCGGTGCGCATTATCGAGCGTGCCGACTGGGGCGAACGTTTCGCGGCGGAAGGGGTGAAGGGCACGATCATCGTGCTCGACGGTCACACGCGAACGTATCAGGCGTTCGATACCGCGCGTGCCGAGCGACGGGTATCGCCCGCATCAACTTACAAGGTCTTCAACAGTCTGCTCGCGCTGGAGTCGGGCGCGCTCGAGAACGAGCGCGAGATCATTCCCTGGGATGGCAAGCCGCGTCAGGTGAAGGCCTGGAATGCCGCGATGGATCTGCGCAGTGCGTTCCGGGTGTCGTGTCTGCCGTGCTATCAGGTCGTCTCGCACAAGATCGCGCGTGAATACGCGCAGGCAATGCTGGACGAAACCGGTTACGGCAATCGCACCATCGGCCGCGCCGCCGACGCCTACTGGGTCGACGACAGCCTGCGGATCTCGGCCCGCGAACAGGTCGACTTCTTGCAACGGCTCGCACGCGGCACACTGCCGTTTTCGGCGCACACGCAGGACATCGTGCGTCAGATCTCGATTGTCGAAGCCACGCCGGACTATGTGCTGCACGCCAAGACGGGCTGGTTCGACGAGAAGACGCCCAATATCGGCTGGTGGGTCGGCTGGATCGAGCGCGAAGGCAATATCACGAGCGTGGCGCTGCACATCGATATGGCGGGGGCCGCGGATGCGCCGAAGCGCGCGCGCATCGTGCGGGCCGTGTTGCAGGATCTGAAGCTGATCTGAGGACGGCGGGCGCCGTGGTAAGCCTCGCGCGGTGCGTAAGCCAACCGGCGGCGCGCCGCTCGACGAAAGCGGGCTACAGCGCGCGTCCGTGCTTAAGTGCGGACGCGATTTCCGCCACGTGACGGCCTTGCGTCCTCGCGATCTTCAACTCGTTCTCGCTGGGTTTGCGAGACCCATCGGCCGCGGCGAGCGTGGTCGCCCCGTAAGGCGTGCCGCCGGTGATTTCGCCCATGTTGGTGAGGCCAGGCTCGGTGTAGGGCACGCCGACGATGACCATGCCGTGGTGGAGCAGCGTGGTGTGAAAGCTCGTGATCGTCGTTTCCTGTCCGCCATGCTGCGTGCCTGTGCTGGCGAACACGCTGCCGACCTTGCCGACGAGCGCGCCCTTGGCCCATAGGCCACCGGTCTGATCCAGGAAGTTGCGCATCTGTGCGGTCATGTTGCCGAAGCGGGTCGGGGTGCCGAACAGGATCGCGTCGTAGTCGGCCAGTTGGTCGACGCGGGCGACGGGCACGTTCGCGAAGGCGGCGCGCGCCGCTTTCGCGCCGCTCTTTTCGAGCACTTCGTCGGGTACCAGCTCAGGGACTTGCATGACGGTGACATCGGTGCCGGCGACGCTGCGTGCGCCGTCGGCGACAGCTTCGGCCATCGTGTGGATATGCCCGAACATGCTGTAGAACACCACCAGGATCTTGGCGTTGGCCATGTGAATCTCCTTAGGGGTCGAGAGAGGCCGGCGTCACGGGCAATTCGCCGCGCGAGGCGAGCCGTTCCATGATAGTCGACGCTCGGGACGAAACACCGAATTCGTTGGGGGCCAGCCGCGCTTAACGCAGGCGCGCACCGATGAGGCAACCGAGCGCGAGTGCCGCGATGAGCACGGTCACGCTCGCCGATACCCCGCCCGCCAGCGCGAGCCCAGTGGCCGCCATGCCATGCGCCATGACTGCGGCCGGCACGAGCAACATGGCGCTCACGACACACCAACGCATCACATATCGCCACATGAAGCGACTGATGACATGCATGCGCGCGTCGAGTTGATGCCGTTGCCAGAATGACAGATCGGCCGCCGCGTGGAAGAGCCACAGCGGACTGAAGTATTTGATGAACAAGTCCATGACGCCATACCGGAAACATAATGCCCGCAGGGCGCGGGCATGTCGTCGAGGCACGATGGCGGGGCAAACGCCCGATGGCACAGTCATGCGCTTTGTAGGAGTCGACGCTCGATAATTGTAGCAGGCACTCACTTACATAGTGGTGCTGGCGTGCGGTGGGACAAGAGAAAATTTCACCGAAGTTCGCGCAATTCTGCTCGAAATTTCGACATCATGTCGCATCTCCCATCATGTCAGGGTCAGGTTGGGCTGTCGTGTGCCTCCCCACGTTTTCCCGGCGGGGCAGTCAGCGCGTGCGACGTCTTGGCCGTGATTTCCTGGATCAATGCCCAGACCGACTGTGCGGCGGGCGAGAGCGTGCGGTTCTTGCGGCGCACGAGCATGATGGTGCGGTCGAGTTGCGGCACGAGCGGCAGGGCGACAAGGCGGTCCCCATGCGCCGGTAGTCCCGGCATCGCGGGAAGTGCCAGAGCCGGCATGATGCTGATGCCGATGCCCGCTTCGATCATTCGGAAGACCGTGATCGCATGCCCGACTTCCTGCGCCACCTGGCAATAGGCGCCATGTTCGGCCAACGCCCGGTCGATCAGCGGTCGGCTACCCGACGCGTAGTCGAGCAGTACGAGCTTTTCGCCGTTGAGTTCCTCCCACGTCACCTGTGTCTGTGTCGCAAAACGATGTGAGCGGTCGCACACGACGAGAAACGGTTCCACCATGATGGGCTCGCCGACCAGATCCTCGGTTCCTTCCGACGCGACGATGACGCCGAAATCCACTTCACCGTGTCGCACGCTGTCGCTCGCGAGCGTCTGCACCTGATCGCGCAGCAAGAGCGTGATGTCCGGGTAGCGGGCCGCACAGGCGGAGATGCATTCGGGCATCAGATTGGCGGAAATCGTGGGCGCGCTGGCGACACGTACCCGGCCTCGCCGCTCTTCGGCCAAACCATGGGTGTCGCGCAGGGCACTCTCCAGCTCGTCGAGCACCCGGGCGAGCGTTGCCGAGAGGCTAGCGCCCACTTCGGTCAGGGTGACCTCCCGCGTGGTCCGGTCCACCAACTTGAGTCCGAGTTCTTGCTCCAATTCACGGATACATCGGCTGACGGCAGGCTGGGTCAGGCCGATGTCCTCGCCGGCACGGCTGAAACTCCCGTGGTTGGCCACTGCGAGGAACACTTTGAGCTGGCGCAGCGAAATATTCATGCGTGTTTGGTATGAATAATTTTTTTAAATGAATTTGTATTTTAACTGCCCTTGCGCTCTAATACGTAAAAACCCGTATCGCGAGCGCACACTTCCGGTCATCCTCGATCGTTTGTCGATCGGCTGACCGACGATCGCTGGCGGCCGCCGCGCCGTCGCGTCCTGTGTGCTGGCGGACGGGCTTTGTCTTTTCCGACGGATTCGAGATCGACGATGGCCAGACCGCGTTACCTTCCCGACAATTTCACGCTGATGCTTGTGGCGACTGTCGCGCTTGCCAGCTTCCTGCCAGCGCACGGCGAAGGGCGAGTCGCTTTCAACCTGCTCACCAACGTGGCGATTGCCGCCCTGTTCTTCCTGCACGGCGCCAAGCTCTCGCGCGAGGCGGTGCTCGCCGGTGCGACGCACTGGCGTCTGCACCTGCTGGTGTTCGCCAGCACGTTCGCCGTCTTCCCGATCGTCGGCCTGGCGCTCAAGCCGATGCTCTCGTGGATGGTGACGCCGGATCTGTATCTGGGCATCCTCTTTCTGTGTACGCTGCCGGCAACGGTGCAGTCCGCCATCGCATTCACCTCGATCGCCCGGGGCAATGTACCGGCGGCGGTGTGCAGCGCGTCGGCGTCGAGCCTGTTCGGTATATTCATCACGCCAGTGCTCGTCGGCCTGGTGGTCATCCATCACAACGGTGCGAACGGCGCGTCGCCGTTCGCCTCCATCGGCAATATCATGTTGCAACTGCTCGCGCCATTCATCGCGGGGCAAGTGTCGCGCAAGGCCATCGGCAAGTGGGTCGAGCGCAATCGCGGATTGCTCAAGATCGTCGATCAGGGCTCGATTCTGCTGGTGGTCTACACGGCGTTCAGCGAAGCGGTGAACACGGGCTTGTGGCACCAGGTTTCGCCGCTGGCGTTGCTCGGCCTGCTGGGTTGCTGCGCGGTGATTCTGGCGATCATGCTCGCCTTCACCACCTATTCCGCCCGCTGGCTCGGGTTCTCCCGCGAGGACGAGATCACTATTGTCTTCTGCGGATCGAAGAAGAGCCTTGCGAGCGGTATTCCGATGGCAAAGGTGCTGTTTGCGACCGGGCCGCTCGGCGCCATCGTGTTGCCGCTGATGCTGTTTCACCAGATGCAGCTGATGGTGTGCGCCGTACTCGCGCAGCGCTACGCCAATCGCCAGCGCGCGGCCCAGGCGGGCAGGACGATCAAGGCGGGCGCGGCGAAGCCGGCCTTGCGTGACGGCAAGCCCGACAATAGCGCCAACGCCGGCGCGGGCCGCTGAGCGCGGAATCCGGGCAGAACACAGCCCGTCAACGGCGACTGTCACACGTTGGTCGTGCGCAAGTGCTAGAATTGCGCTTGTTTTGCTTCTTCATGACCTCCCTGGTCCGGCGGCGCCCGACGCATCTGTCCCTCGACAGGCCCCTCTCGCGCCAGCCCCGAGCATGGCGCCCAGCGCCCCTTGAATCTTCGCGAGTGAGCTTTGATGCGGAATCCTTCCGCGTGGCGGCCCCCGTTTTTTAAAAGAGATGTCCCTCCACCATGGCTGATGTAAATGCTGTTCCGACCCCCGGCTTCGATAGCTTTGGGCTGCATGCGGACATCTTGCGGGCCATCGCCGAGCAGGGCTACACCCAGCCGACGCCGATCCAGGCGCAGGCCATCCCGGTGGTGCTGTCCGGACGTGACGTCATGGGCGCCGCGCAAACGGGAACGGGCAAGACCGCCAGCTTTTCGCTGCCGATCATCCAGCGCTTGCTGCCCGAAGCCAACACGAGTGCATCGCCTGCCCGTCACCCGGTGCGTGCGCTGATTCTTACGCCGACGCGCGAACTTGCCGATCAGGTTGCCGAGAACGTGCGCGCCTACGCGGGGCACACGCCGTTGCGCAATACGGTGGTGTTCGGCGGCGTCGACATGAATCCGCAGAAGGATGCGTTGCGACGCGGCGTTGAGATACTGATCGCCACGCCAGGTCGCTTGCTCGATCACGTCGAACAAAAGACGGTGAATCTGAGCCAGGTGAAGATGCTCGTGCTCGACGAGGCCGACCGCATGCTGGACATGGGCTTCCTGCCTGACCTTCAGCGCATTCTGAATTTGCTGCCGAAGCAGCGCCAGACGCTTCTGTTTTCGGCCACGTTCTCGAACGAGATCAAAAAACTCGCGTCGAGCTATCTCACGAATCCGCTCACGATCGAAGTCGCCCGCCGCAATGCCACGGCCGACAATGTCGAGCAGGTTGTCTATCAAGTGGATGAAGACGACAAGCGCGCCGCCGTGGTGCAGATTCTGAAGGAGCGCGATCTCAAGCAGGTCATCGTGTTCGTCAACAGCAAGGTCGGTGCGAGCCGACTGGCGCGCCAGTTGGAGCGCGAGGGCATCGTAACGGCCGCGATTCACGGCGACAAGTCGCAGAACGAGCGTATGCAAGCGCTCGAAGCGTTCAAGCAAGGCGGTATTCAGGCGCTTGTGGCCACCGACGTTGCAGCGCGCGGGCTGGACATCTCGGATCTGCCGGGCGTGATCAACTACGATCTGCCGTACAACCCGGAAGACTATGTGCACCGTATCGGTCGCACGGGCCGCGCGGGTGCGTCGGGTGAGGCAATCTCGCTGTGCGCCCCCGACGAACGCAAGCAAATCGTGGAAATCGAAAAGCTGATCAAGCACGAACTCAAGCGTGGAGAGTTGGTGCTGGAGCGTCGTAGCCGGTCGCGCGACGACCGCAGCGAGCGCGTTGTTGACCGCGGCGATCGCGGTGACCGTAGTGAGCGCGGTGAGCGTAGTGACCGTAGCGAGCGCCACAGTCGCCACGACGGCCTGCGGGCCAGCCGTAGCGGCGGCAGTGCCGCACCGCGCCGTGTTCGTCCGGAAGACGAGTTCTTCTACAAGCCGTACGAGCCGTCGCCGTCGGCGAGTGAGCCGCAGCATGATGCTCGTTCGTCGCAGGAGTCCGCTGTGCCGACGTCGTTTGGTGGGTTGCCTGACAAGGCGCCGAAGCGTCAGGTGGCGGCGTTGCTTGCCGGCTTCCCGCGCAAGGCGAGCCACTGAGTCGATGATGGATGGCGGCGCGCATTGAAGATGCGTGTTGAAGTTGAAAAGCCAGCGTAGTTGCGCTGGCTTTTTTCATGTTGGGGAACGGTAACGAAGGCAGGTGCGGGCTTCATTGCCTGTGCTGAGCCCGCCAAGCCTGTATCGCTGCGGCGTAGAAGTCTTCACGATGGGAGACGTGGGTGAGCGTCGCCGGTAATCCGAGATGTGCCGCGGCGTCCTTGAGCGCGCAGAGCGTCGCGTTTGCCGTGTCGAGGGCAAGCGGGGCCGCGCCATTCTGTTTGCTCAGCTTTTCGCCGTCGTCGGCCATGACCAACGGTACGTGCAGATAGCGTGGCGTGGGGGCATCGAGACACGCCTGCAGATAGATCTGGCGCGCCGTCGAATCCAGCAAATCCGCGCCGCGCACGATATCGGTCATGCCTTGTGTCTGATCGTCGACGACCACGGCCAACTGATAGGCCCATTGGCCGTCGGCACGTTTGAGCACGAAGTCGCCGACCTCGGTCGCCAGATCCTGCGTCTGCGGGCCCATCCAGCGATCCTCGAAACGGATGCGAGCGGCCTCGCCGTCCGGGACTCGCAAGCGCCAGGCGCGAGGTGTTTTGCCGTGAAGGCCGTGGCGGCACGTGCCCGGATACGCGAGCGTGCGGTGGCGCGCGTGCACGCGGGTGAGCGAATCGGCGATTTCGCGTCGCGTGCAGCCACAGGGGTAAACGAGGCCGCGCGCGATGAGCGAGGCGAGCGCCTGTTCATACTGCGCGTGTCGCTGACTTTGCCAGACGACCGGCTCGTCCGAATGCAGGCCCAGACGCGTCAGCGTCGCGAGAATGGCGTCGGCCGCCCCCGGCTCACACCGCGGTTCGTCAAGATCTTCCATACGGACGATCCAGACGCCGTCGTGCGCGCGGGCATCAAGCCAACTGGCCAGGGCGGTGACGAGCGAGCCACGGTGCAGCGGCCCAGTCGGGGAGGGCGCGAAGCGGCCCCGGTAACGCGTACCCCGGTAGCACGCATCAGGGCTGGCGGGCGGCGCGGCGTCGTGCGGGCGGGCGTGAGCCACCGGCGCGCTCAAGCAGACGGGGCAGATGGCGCTGACGGGGCGGCAGTGATGGCCTTCTCAAGCGTGTTGGCCGCCGTGCGGCTGCCCACACACGCAGGACAATGCTCGCCTTCGACGTAAGCCGGGCTGCGCTGATCCTCGGCGGTGACCACGGCGCGACAGGCGAAGCACTGCTGGGTCGTCGACGGCGTGAGGTCTGGCGTGAGCGCCGTACGGTAATCGAACACGAAGCAGTCGCCTTGATAGTGCGCGCCGCCAACGTCCTCGAAGTATTTGAGAATGCCGCCGTCGAGCTGATACGTATGCTCGAGGCCGATGTCGCGCATGTAGATCGCGGCCTTTTCGCACCGAATGCCACCGGTGCAGAACGACACGATGGTCTTGCCTTCGAAGTCATCGCGGTGAGCGGCAACGACGTCGGGGAATTCCGAGAATTTGGTCAGACGATAGTCGACGGCGTTGTCGAACGTACCGACATCGACTTCGAAGTCGTTGCGCGTGTCGAGCATTACCACCGGGCGGCCTTCATCGTCCTGGCCGGCGTCGAGCCAGCGCTTGAGCGTGACCGGATCGATGCCGGGCGCCCGGCCGTCCGCCGGCTTGATGACCGGCATTTTCATCGTGATGATCTCTTTCTTCGGGCGCACCAGCATCCGGCGGAACGGCTGCGCCTCGGAGAGACTTTCCTTGACGGCCAGATCGGCGAACCGGGCGTCGGCGCGCAGTTCGGCGAGGAAGGCGTCGACGGCTTCGCGCGAGCCGGCCAGAAACAGGTTGATGCCCTCCGGCGCGAGCAGGATGGTGCCCTTCAGGTCGAGCGCCTGGCAGCGTGCCTGCAGGGCGGGACGGAGGGTCGCGATGTCGTCGAGCGTGACGAACTTGTACGCAGCGATGTTGACGATAGACATGGCAACGGGATTTCGCAAAAGCGTGAAGCAATAAAGCGCCATTATCGCCGATTCGGCGCGAACGCACTTTGATTTCACCCCGGATTTCGCCGAATCGGACAGCATCCCGGTCACGGCGGGGAGGAATTCCGAGTGCCCGCCCGGTCTCATCCGAAAAGCGCGCCAAAGTGGGACGTTTCGCGACGCGGGGCGCTGTATCCGGGGGCGGCGCGTTACAATACGGCCCATGTCAGAACCTCGCTTCGTCCACCTCCGTCTCCATTCCGAATACTCGATCGCCGATGGCATCGTGCGGCTCGACGACGTCGTCAAGGCCGCCGCCAAGGATGGTCAGGGCGCGCTCGCGCTGACCGACCTCGCGAACATGTTCGGCGCCATCCGTTTTTACAAGGAAGCCCGCGGCAAGGGCGTCAAGCCGATCATTGGCTGCGATGCCTGGATCACGAATCCGGTCGACCGCGACAAGCCGTCGCGGCTGTTGCTGCTCGCACGCGACAGAGAGGGCTATCTGAACCTGTGCCAGTTGCTCTCCAAGGCGTGGCTCGGCAACCAGTGGCGCGGGCGGGCGGAGATCGAATCGTCATGGCTCCAGGCCGACGGTCTGGCGCGCGGTCTGCTGGCACTCTCCGGGGCCCAGATGGGCGATGTCGGTGCGGCGCTGGCGGCCGGCAACCCCGAGCAGGCGCTGCAATGCGCGCAGCACTGGGCGAGCGTTTTCCCCGGGGCGTTTTATATCGAGTTGCAGCGCACCGGCCAGGCGGGCATGGAGATGTACGTGCAGCAGGCGGTGCAGCTGGCGGCGAAAGCGGGCCTGCCGGTCGTTGCCACGCATCCGATTCAGTTCATGACGTCGGACGACTTCACCGCGCACGAGGCGCGCGTGTGTATTTCCGAAGGCGAGATGCTGGGCAACGCGCGCCGTGTGCGGCGGTTCACGCAGGATCAGAGTTTCCGCACGCAGGACGACATGATCGCCGCGTTTGAAGACGTGCCCTCTGCAGTGGCGAATACCGTCGAGATTGCCAAGCGCTGCAACGTGACACTCGAGCTCGGCAAGCCGAAGCTGCCGCTGTTCCCCACGCCGGACGGCATGTCGCTCGACGACTATCTCGTGCACCTGTCCAAGGAAGGGCTGGAGACGCGTCTCGCCCAACTGTTCCCCGACGAGGCCGAGCGCGACGCGCAGCGTCCCGAGTATTACAAGCGGCTCGACTTCGAGACCGGCACGATCATCAAGATGGGCTTCCCCGGCTACTTCCTGATCGTGGCGGACTTTATCCAGTGGGCGAAGAACAATGGTGTCCCGGTAGGGCCGGGGCGCGGGTCGGGGGCGGGTTCGCTCGTGGCTTATGCGCTGGGCATCACCGACCTCGACCCGCTCAAGTACAACCTGCTGTTCGAGCGCTTCCTGAATCCGGAACGCGTTTCGATGCCCGACTTCGACATCGACTTCTGTCAGGACGGGCGCGATCGCGTCATTCAGTATGTGAAGGACAAATACGGCGCCGACGCCGTCTCGCAGATCGCAACGTTCGGCTCGATGGCCGCGAAGGCGGCGGTGCGCGACGTTGGCCGCGTGCTCGATCTGGGCTACAACTTCGTCGACGGTATCTCCAAGCTGATTCCGTTCAAGCCGGGCAAGCACGTCACCATCGACGACGCGCTCAAAGAAGAGCCGCAACTTGCCGAGCGCTTCCAGACCGAGGACGAAGTCAAGCAGTTGATCGAGCTGGCGCAGCGCGTTGAAGGCCTCACGCGTAACGTCGGCATGCACGCGGGCGGCGTGTTGATCGCACCGGGCAAGCTGACGGATTTCTGTCCCCTGTACACGCAGGGCAGCGGCGAAGATGCCAGCGGCGTGGTGAGCCAGTACGACAAGGACGACGTGGAAGCCGTCGGCTTGGTGAAGTTCGACTTTTTGGGTCTGACCACGCTGACGATCCTGAATTGGGCCGAGCGCTACATCAAGCGGCTGCATCCGGAGATGGCGGACTGGTCGCTCGACCAGGTTTCGCTCACAGATCCGGCCGCCTTCAGCATCCTGAAGAAAGCCAATACGGTGGCGGTGTTCCAGCTGGAAAGCCGCGGCATGCAGGGCATGTTGAAGGACGCCCAGCCGGACCGGTTCGAGGACATTATCGCGCTGGTGGCGTTGTATCGTCCGGGCCCGATGGACCTGATCCCGAGCTTCTGCGCCCGTAAGCACGGCCGCGAGAAGGTAGAGTACCCGGACCCGCGCGTCGAGCCGGTGCTCCAGGAGACCTACGGCATCATGGTCTACCAGGAGCAGGTGATGCAGATGGCGCAGATCATCGGCGGCTACTCGCTAGGTGGCGCCGATTTGTTGCGTCGCGCGATGGGCAAGAAGAAGGCTGAGGAGATGGCTCAGCACCGCGAGATTTTCGCGCAGGGTGCGGCGGCGAACGGCCTCACACGCGAAAAGTCGGACGAGATCTTCGACTTGATGGAGAAATTCGCGGGCTACGGTTTCAACAAGTCGCACGCCGCGGCGTACGCACTGCTGGCCTATTACACCGCGTGGCTGAAAGCACACCATCCCGCCGAATTCATGGCCGCCAATATGAGCTTGGCCATGGACGACACGGACAAGGTCAAGATTCTCTACGAAGACTGCCTGACCAGCGCCAATGGCCTGGGCGTGCTGCCCCCGGATGTGAACGTCTCCGCCTATCGATTCGAGCCGGCCGACGCGAAGACGGTGCGTTACGGCCTGGGCGCGATCAAGGGGAGCGGTCAGTCGGCCATCGAGGAAATTCTGCGGGCGCGCGAAGGGAAACCGTTCACCGATCTGTTTGACTTCTGCGCCCGCATCGATCGTCGTGTGGTGAACCGTCGCACGATCGAAGCGCTCATTCGTGCCGGTGCCTTCGACAGCATTCATGCCAATCGTGCGCAGTTGATGGCGTCGGTGCCGTTGGCGATGGAAGCCGCGGAGCAGGCGAGTGCGGCGGCCAATCAGGTCAGCCTGTTCGATCTTGGTGACGAAAGCCTGCAGGCGCCGCTCGAGCTGGCCGACGAGCCGGCCTGGACCGACAAGCGCAAGTTGCAGGAAGAGAAGCAGGCGCTCGGCTTCTATCTGTCGGGCCACATGTTCGATTCCTACGCCGAGGAAGTGCGGCGCTTCGTCCGGACCCGCATTCGAGACCTGACAGAGGGCCGCGACAGGCTGGTCGCCGGCGTGATTGCCAGCATGCGCACGATGATGACCCAGCGCGGCAAGATGCTGATCGTACAGCTCGACGACGGCACGGCAACGCTCGAAGTCACGATCTTCAACGAGCAGTTCGAAGCGAACAAGCACCTCTTCAAGGAAGACGAACTACTCATCGTGCAGGGCAACGCACGCCCGGACAGCTTCACCGGCGGCCTGCGCTTCACCGTGGAGAGCTTGATGGATCTCGGCCGTGCGCGGGCGCGTTTCGCGCGTGCGCTCAAGTTGTCGTTCAACGGCAATGCCGATTGGACGCGCCTGCGCGCCACGCTGCAACCGCACTGCACGATGTACCGCGTCGCGGCAATGGCAGGCGCGGGCGGCGGTTCCCGAGGGGGCGGCGGCGGCTTCAACGGCGGCGGAGGCGGCGGTGGCGGTGGCCGGAGCGGTGCCTTCGGACGTCGCAATGACGACGACAACGACAAGCAGAACGGCTTGCCGGTGCACATCGTGTATCGCCGTCCTGATGCCGAATGCGAGTCGCGACTGGGTGACGACTGGAAGGTCCAGCCGGGCGACGAATTGCTCGGCGAGCTTCGCCAGTGGCTCACGACCGATTCGGTGCAAATCATCTATTGAGGCAGGCGAGGCGGTGCGGCGTTGCATGACGCCGCGAGATGCCGTGCGTCTTTCGATACAACAAGGAAATCCGGATGTTCTCCATCATCGTTCCGACGTGGAACAATCTCGCCTTGCTGCAACTTTGCGTGCGCAGCATTCGCGAGAATTCGAGTCATCCGCATCAGATCATCGTCCACATCAACGACGGCTCAGACGGCTCGCTCGACTGGGTGCGGGCCGAGGGGATCGAGCATACGGCGTCGCCGGACAACATCGGTATCTGCTACGCCGTGAATCAGGCGGCAGCGCTTGCCCGTGAAAAGTACATCGTCTACCTGAACGACGACATGTATTGCTGCCCGGGCTGGGATCGTGCGCTGATCGAGCGTGCCGAAGCCATGCCCGACAAGGCCTTCATGCTCTCGGGCACTATGATCGAGCCGGTCGACACCGGCAATCCCTGCGTGCTTGTGCAGGACTTCGGCCGCGACGTCGATACGTTCGACGAGGCGGGGCTGCTCGCTGCCGTGCCGACCTACCGCAAGCCGGACTGGTTCGGCGCCACTTGGCCGCCGACGCTCGTGCACCGCGATTGGTGGTTTCTCGTCGGCGGTTACAGCACCGAGCTTAGCCCTGGCATGAGCAGCGACAATGACTTCTCGATGAAGATGTGGGCAGCGGGCGCACGCCGTTTCGTTGGCGTTGGCGCGAGCCTTGTGTACCACTTTCAGTGCAAGAGTACGGGCAAGGTGGTGAAGAACGACGGTCGCACGCAGTTTCTGCGCAAGTGGGGCATGACACAGTCCATTTTCGACCGCTATTACCTGCGCCGTGGCAAGCCGGTGCCGGCAGGTAACGACGGACGGCTGCCCGAGCCGGTCAATGACGGCAAGCTGCGCTGGGAATTGTTCCGCTCGCGTGTGAAGCGGGCGCTCGCCAAGTAATTGGGCCGAGGGTGCGTCAGGCGTCTGCGCGCCGCAGCAGCGCGTACTTCAGAAACGCGCTGCGGGCATTCATCCGCGCAATCGCGGCGCCCGTGGCGCCGTCGAGAAATCCTCTGCGCAGTAAATACGTGCGCACGAACGCCCATCCGCCATTGATCCAAGGTTTCAGCGGCGAGACGCGTTTGCCGCGCAACGCCATCTCCGTCGCCCCCGCGCGCGCATACCGCTGAACCTTGTCTTCGACCTGACGAACCTCGGTATAGCTGTAATGCAGCAGGTGATGCGCAAGGGTGCCGATCTCGCCGTCGACGATCACCCGCTCGTGCACGAGATTGTCGGAGAAGCGTCCGGCCTCGCGCCGAAACAGTCGCAACACGTAGTCCGGGTACCAGCCGCAATGCCGCACCCAGTGTCCGAGGAACTGCGACAGGCGAGGCATGCGGAAGCCCGCGTAGCCGCCGCGGTCACTGCTGGCAATCGCCGCCGCAATCTCGGCCGCCAGTTCTGGCGTGACGCGTTCATCGGCGTCGAGTGACAGCACCCAGGGCTGTGTCGCAAGCGACAGCGCGCGATTCTTCTGGGGGCCGAAGCCGGGCCAGTCGGCGGTGACGTGCACCTCGGCGCCTGCGGCGCGAGCGATGTCCGTCGTGCCGTCCGTGCTCGCGTTATCGAGCACGACGATCTGCGACGCCAACGACTGCACCGACGTGATGCAATCGGCAATGTTGTGACGCTCGTTGCGCGTGAGAATCGTTACCGTGAGCGGCAGACGCGGCGAACATTCGAGCGAGGTGGCAGGCGATGAAGCTTCAATCATGACAACTCACGAAATGGCGGCGTCCGATTGCCGGACCCGCGCGGTGATCAAGCGTTGGCAACGTCGTTGAGCAACTCGACAAGCGCTTCACCGTAGCGTTCGATCTTGGCTTCGCCGAGTCCGGTGATATCGGCCAACCCCTCGCGATGGCGGGGGCGACGCTGGGCGAGTTCGCGCAGTGTCCGGTCGTGCAGGATAACGTAGGCGGGCACCTGCTGCGTCTTGGCGATCTCCTGCCGCCAGGCCCGCAGCTTTTCGAACAGTTGCTGATCGGCAGTATCCAGCTCGATCGCCTGCGACGACGCATACCCGGCAAAACGGCTCTTCTTTCCGACGGAGGCCCGCTGGCGCCGCAACGACAGTGTCGTTTCCCCCTTGAGCACCGGGCGTGCCGCCGCGTTGAGCGTCAGCGCGCCGTATTGGCTGCTGTCGGGCTCGATGATGCCATGCGCGATCAACTGCCGGAACACCGCGCGCCAGCCTTGATCGTCGAGTTCACCGCCAACGCCGAACGTCGGCAGGGCTTCGTGCCCGAACTGACGAATCTTGTCGGTGCTGCGCCCGCGCAGCAGATCGACCAGATGCCCGGCGCCAAAACGCTGGCCCGTACGCAGTATGGCCGAGAGGGCCTTCTGGGCGGCGATGGTCCCGTCGAAGACTTCGGGCGGACTCAGGCAGACATCGCAGTTGCCGCACGGCGCGCTCGATTCGCCAAAATACGACAGCAGCACGGTGCGGCGGCAGCGCGGCGCTTCACAATAGCCGAGCAGGGCGTCGAGTTTCTGGCGTTCGATGCGCTTTTGCTGGTCGGGAGCGTTCGACTCGTCGATGCGGCTGCGATGCACCACGACGTCGTTCAGCCCATACGTCATCCAGGCTTCGGCGGGTTCGCCGTCGCGCCCCGCGCGCCCCGTCTCCTGATAGTAGGCTTCGAGGCTCTTGGGCAAATCCAGGTGGGCGACGAAACGCACGTCGGGCTTGTCGATGCCCATGCCGAAGGCAACCGTGGCCGACATCACCAGCCCTTCCTCGCGCAGGAAGCGCTGTTGGTGCGTGCGGCGCACGTCCGCGTCCAGCCCAGCGTGATAGGGCAGGGCCGGAATGCCCTGCGTCTCGAGCCAGGCGGCGGTTTCTTCCACCTTCTTGCGCGACAGGCAATAGACGATGCCCGCCTCGCCCCGGTGCCGCCCTAGAAACGCGAGCAACTGCTTGCGGGGATTGTCGCGATCGACGATCTCGTAGCGAATGTTCGGCCGGTCGAAGCTCGAGACGAACAACAGCGCCTCGGTCAGGCCAAGCCGCGTCTGGATGTCCTCGCGCGTCGCGGCGTCCGCCGTGGCGGTCAGCGCGATGCGCGGTACGCGCGGATAACGTTCGTGAAGTGCCGAGAGCTGAATGTATTCGGGACGGAAGTCATGCCCCCATTGCGAGACGCAATGCGCCTCGTCGATGGCGAACAGCGCCAGTTGCCCGCGCGCGTCGAGTCGGTCTAGCAGGTCGAGAAAACGATCGGTCAGCAAGCGCTCGGGCGCCACGTAGAGCAGATCGAGTTCGCCGCGGGCGGCGCGGTGCTCGGTATCGAGCGCTTCGTCGAAGCCGAGACTGGAGTTCA